>JAMOQF010000116.1 GCA_027064125.1 Acidobacteriota bacterium | reverse complement strand
GATTAAAGATTTGGGAAAAGTGTCGGTGTCAGGCAAAAAATTTAAATGGAATTTAGGGGACAAGGAAAATAAAAAACTAAAACCAAAACTGGAAATTACTTAAAATTTTCTGGCAAAAGTCAAGGATTTAAAAAAATCTCTTTTCCCTTTTATAAACTTTCAGGGAAATGGGAAGGGGAACAGATCTGAATAAGAGAAAATTTTAAAAAGTGTCAGGCATGATTTGAGATTTTTGAATTTAGATTTGAGATTTGGGGAAAAGGTGTTTTAAGGAAAGGTGTCAGGCAAGGTTTTGGCAAGATTTTAGATTTGGAATTTGGAGGTGGGGACAGACCTAAAAAGGAAACCTACGATTAAAGGAAAATTCTTTTTATCTTCTATAAACCTTTAGGGAGTTTTCAGTGTGGGCAAATAAAGAAAGAAATTAAAACTGGCAATACCTAAATTTTTCTGGCAGAAATTAACAACTAAGATTATTCCTTTTACCTTTCTACAAACCTTCTGGAAGGCATTTGGGGGAATGGGGACAGACCTGAATTTGAGAAATGGCAAAATTAAACATGTCAGGCAGAAATACCTCTCACACAATTCCCACCAAGGGTTTATAGAAAAGAAAGAGAAAGATTTTTTCTTTTTTGTCTGGATCTATTCATTTTCGTAAATTTTTAAATGGCTTTTGGGGAGGCAAATGAGAAAAGAAACTCAATATTGGCAGAATTAAAGTCTTCTGACAGAAATCGAGGATTTGAGTAAAACTTTTTTCCCATCTATGAGTTTTTGGAAGAATTAATGATTGTGTGCGTCCCCTTTATCCTTCTATTAGTTTTCTGAATGCTTTAAGTGGAGGAATGTGGACAAAGGAGACAAATGGTGGCAAACCTAACATTTAAAAGTATCAGGTATGAAATGAAAAAATCTCAGGCAAAAATTGAAAAACTTCTTTTTTCTTTGCTTATTTAATAAATCCTATTTACCAATTTACCAAGCAGAAAATTATTTTAATTCCCAAGAAGCCTAAGGTTTTTTTGCTGCTTACCTTTTCTTTTCTCTTGTGAGAGGATATATTAAAAAGCCTCACACAATCAACTTGACATTGCCTAATACTATTTTTCTATTGACAAAAAAAGGAAAAATAAGTAATATTTCCATTCAAATTTTTTAGTTTAAGGAGTATAAATTAATGGCACATCATAAAGCAGCGCTTAAGTCCATCAGGCAGGACAAAAAAAGAAGGGCAAGAAACAGGTATTTCAAAAAGACAATGAGGACCTTCATTAAGAAGGTTAGAAATGCGGTAAAAGAGGGGAAAATTGAAGAGGCGACAAGTCTTTTACCAAAAACCTATTCAATAATTGACAAGTGTGCAGTCAAAAAGATAATCCACAAAAACACTGCTGCCAGGTACAAATCAAGACTTATGGCATTCGTGAATAAAGCCAAAAATGGAGATTTAAAAGAATAAGCGGGCATGGCTCAGTTGGTAGAGCATCGGCTTCCCAAGCCGAGGGTCGCGGGTTCGAGTCCCGTTGCCCGCTCATCTTTTTAATTATTCGGAAAGCAATTTCTTTAAATATCCCATTAAATCAAAGTTGGAGTTAAACCCCACATCAATCTTTTTAACCTTTCCATCCTTGCCTATAAAAACTATCTCTGGTATTCCATAAACTCCATAATCGTCATATACCTTTCTACTGCTTCCCTCATAAATAGCAACAGGCCAATGGGCATTTCTTTTGCTCATAAACAATTTTATAAGAGAAACCTCTTCATCCTTATTAATCCCCCTTTTTACAACCTCTCCGTCAGAATAAAATCCATAAAAGGAGGTTATACTTATTATTTCAAGTCCCTTTTTGTGCAAAAGTGGATAAACCTTCGCAAGTTCTTTTATCTCTTCTCTACATGGCGGGCACCATGGAGCCCAAAAGTCAAGAATAACTACTTTTCCACTTAATCCCTTAAGAGTCAACGGTTTTGTGTTCAACCATTTTGAAACGCCTGTAATTTCTGGGGCCATTTTTCCAACCATTGAAAGTCTCAGTTTCAATTTTTCAATATTTTTAGCCCCTCTCTCATCCCCGGCTTTTCTTAGTTTTTCAATCTCCTCATCCATTAACTTAGTCGCCTTTACCTTA
>JAMOQF010000115.1 GCA_027064125.1 Acidobacteriota bacterium | reverse complement strand
GTAAAAATTAAATCATTCATTGGTGTAACTCCATTCGGGAATCTTCAATAAAGGTTAATTTCACCTCCTTTATTCCCATAGGAAGTCTTTCCTTTTTGACACAATTGGTTTTGCACTGCCGTATTTTTTTAAATGTTTCTGCCTAATTGCACCTAAAGGCTGGTAAAAAAAACGGAATGTTTACTTAAGTTGTCAATTTCTCAGTTTTTGTAAATTTTGTTTTTCCTTGGGTGCCTTTTCAGATAGTAATCCTTTTCTCCATTTTTTCTTGTGTGAATAAGTTGAATGTAATCTTTAAAAGAGTTAGAGAGATCCTTCAATTAGAGAAAAGAATGAGAGGAAATACTTATAACATAGGGAAATGGGGTGAGAGATGGGACTTGAACCCACGACCACTGGAGCCACAATCCAGTGCTCTGCCAACTGAGCTACTCTCACCACATTATTGAAAAAGAGTGGCGCGCCAAGGAGGACTCGAACCCCCAACCCACGGCTTAGAAGGCCGTTGCTCTATCCTGTTGAGCTATTGGCGCGAATTTCAATGGTCGGGACAGCAGGATTTGAACCTGCGACTTCCTGCTCCCAAGGCAGGCGCGCTAACCAGGCTGCGCTATGTCCCGTACCAAAAAGAAGGGAAATTTTATAAACACATTCATTTTTTGTCAAGAAAATTTTTTATTTGTTTTTACCCTTTTCTTACCTAAAATAGTAAAAAAGAATAAAAGTGATTGAGATGAAGAAGATTGTCATTTTTTATTTTAACTTTCAAGAGTTAAAGAAATTTTGTGTTCTGCAAATAAGATTTATTAAAATAATCTGAAAAGGGATGTTTTTCAATTTTTCCTGAAACTTCTCTTAATGTCATTTCTTAATATTAAATTCAGGTCTGTTCCTATCCACCTATTTGATCTCTTTCTTCTTTCTTGCCTGACACCTTTTAGACACATTTGAAAAAATCATGTTTAACTCTATCCCCGTTTTCATCTACCCTAAAATCCCTTCCAGAGGTTAATAAATAGGTAAAATATGTTTTCCTTTAATCTTTTACTTTTGCAAAAAATTTTAGTTTCTTGCCTGAATTTAATTTGCTTTTTACTTGCCTACCTCAAAAGCCACCTAAAGGTTTATAGGATGGTAAAAGGAAGATGCTTAATCCTTGACTTTTGCCAGAAAAATTTTAGGTATTGCCAGATTCAGGCTTTTCTTTTATTTGTCCTCCTTAATGCTCCCTAAAGGAATTGGAGGAAGAGGGTTTTTCCTGAATCTTTAATTTTCCCGGAAGACTTCATTCCTGCTAAGATTTAATTTATTTTTTATTTGTTATTCCTTACACCCTTTCAAGGATTTATTGAAAGTGTTTGCTTCATCACTGGCTTTGATTTAAAAAGGTGAATTTTAACCAGTTTCTGGTTCTAATTGTGGAATTATGAAAAATGTAGATTTGATGTGTCCTTCAGTTAATTTCTTCAATATCAACTGGAAACCTAATTATTACCCGTTGAACTTTAGTATAAGAGAATTGGATGCGGATATGTTTTCCCCTGAATATAAGATTTATACATTATGTACCCATCAAAATCTTGGTGATTTAAATCTGGATGGGGTGGTTGATGAACTTGATGTGGATTTGCTCTCTAAGTATTTGATCTCCAATCTTTTAGCGGTTGACGAAATCTATTCAGATATGGATGGAAATGGTATTATAGATATGGTGGATCTTTACCTTCTTGAAATGAAAGTAAAGAGGTGAGAGGGGAAATCCCCTCTCTTATCTATTTTTCAAGATTTGTCAGAAGATATTCTTTAATTTTATTTGAGATTTCAATAGCCTTTTCCAGATTTTCCTTAGCCTCTTTTTTCGTTTTTTCCACAAATTCTTTATCTTCAATGGATTGAAGGTTTATAAGTACATTGTAATAGGCTCCATAGGCACATGTTTCACCGGTGAGTCCTGCAACACCTGCATCACTCAGTGAGTTAACATTTCCCTCCTTTGCCACCGATAGAGCAAGTTCAAGTGCTTCCACACTTTTTTTCAGGACATTTAAAGGCACAAGAGTTGCCTCTTTTGTGTATTCTTCTATTTTTTCCTTTCTGAATTTTTTATCCTCTTCACTTTTCTTGGGTAGCCTGAAT
>JAMOQF010000114.1 GCA_027064125.1 Acidobacteriota bacterium | reverse complement strand
ATCAAAAATAGCACTGGGTGTATTAAATGGAAAAGATTAATTACCCCTTTGAAATCAGGGAATTTAATTTTAAAAATGGACTTAAAATAGTGATTCTAAAGGGGAATATACCCACTACCCACATTTACCTGACTGCACTATGTGGTACAAACGATGAACCCCTATGTAAAAATGGCATCTTAAATTTAATTACACATCAAATATCTCGAAATCTGAAGAACTTTTCATCATCAAATGAAGCGGTAAAACCTCTTAAAAACTTTGATTTTTCCGGAGTATACATTGAACATACCCATGGAAACTCAATAAACTTCAGATATCTGGAAAATCTGCTTAAACACTTTTTCAATTTTCACATTTTTCCTAAAGATTTTAATGAACTAAAAAGGAAAGCAGCAGAATCCTTATCTCAAAAAAATTTAAATCCCATGGATAACTACTTTAATATATTAAGGAGGTTGATCTTTAGAACCACCCCATATCAATTTCCTCCTTCAGGCACTTCTGGAACCATAAAAAATATCCAAATAGAAGATTTGATAAATTTTCATAAACTCTATTTCAAAATATCCAATACATTATTATTAATTGCTGGAAATAAACCCATTGAAGAAATTTACCCACTTTTTGAAAAAATCAATCCAAAAAATTCCTCAGAATTTGAAAGACCCCATTTACAAGAAATTCCTGAAAGTAAGAGATTTCTGGAATTTTTCCCAATTAAAGAAGAAACCACCTACCTATTAATCGGAAAAAAGGGAATTAAATTAAACAGTAAAATTTTTTTTGAATTAAAACTTTTAGAATACATATTGGGATGGGGGAAAAATGGAACTTTAAATCTAATTGCAGATCTTTTTAACCGTAAAATCAACTTCAAGAATCCATTTTCAAACTTTACCTATGAAAGTTCAAGAAGAGAAGGCGCCATTTTTTTCTTCTCCGAAATCGTTGAAAACGATCCCCTAAATCTCGCTGAAGAAATTATGAAGGCATTAAAACTTGCTAAAAATTTCATACTCAAAAGGGAGATAATTGAAAGGGCAAAAAGGGAAATGATTAAAGATTTCTACTCACAATTTCGCTCAACAGATAACTACATAAACTACTTTCTCACTTTAAAAACCTGCAAATTATCAATAGATAGATTTTCCAAATATGCCGAATTTGTTAATTCAGTTAAACCTGAAGATATTTACCAGACATACAAAAAATTTTTGAATGTGGAAAATTTTTCCATTGTAGTAGCAAAAAATTATGAATAGAGAAAATTTTACTTTAAACCTGCCTGAAAAACCCGGGGTGTATAAATTCATAGATGGAAAGGGAAAAATAATTTACATAGGTAAAGCCAAAAACCTCAAAAAAAGGGTTTCTTCCTATTTTTCAAAAAAGTTTAACCCATTTGAAAAGACCTTTTATTTGCTCAAAGAAATTAAGGACATAAAATTTATAATTACATCTTCAGAATATGAGGCCTTTCTCCTGGAAATGAAACTTATAAACAAATACAAACCAAAATATAATGTAATGATGAGGGATGATAAAAGTTATCCCTATCTAAAAATTGACCTGAAAGATCCATTTCCAGGAATTTATTATGTGAGAAGGGATGACCTGGAAAAAAATGATTTTCATGTGGGACCATTCATTTCCTCAAAAAGCGCCAAAAAGATTCTTGAAATAGTTGAAACAAACTTCAAAATAAGAACCTGTAAAATGGACCTAAGAAAGCAAAAAAGAGAAAGACCATGCCTGAAATACTATTTAGATAGATGCCTTGCTCCCTGTATTCCAAATAAAATCTCCAAGGAAAAATATGAAAAAGAAGTAAAAAAGGCAATTTTATTTCTAAAAAAGGAATACAAAACCCTAATTACAGAAATTGAGGAGGAAATAAAAAAAGCCATAGGTGACCTCAAATTTGAAAGGGGAATAGAACTCAGGGAACAATTAAATGCCATTAAAAAACTCTCTGAAAAACAAAGTATCTTTACAGACATAAAGGGTAAAAATCTCTTTGTAAACTTTAAGAGAGGAAATCTTTACATGGGTATTGCAATAATATATATGGAAGATGGTGTATTTAAGGAATTTGATTCATTCTATCTCGAAAAGAGTTTTGGAGACACCCTTTCAAATAGTATAAATGAAGTTGTTTCTTCATTTCTCTTAAATAAAATAGATGACATTGATACCATTTACTTTCCCCAAAAAATCGATATATCACTTATAAAGGAAGTCACTTTAAAAAATCTTAAAAAAGAAGTAGAATTTAGGTTTTCACCCAAAGGAATACCACTTATGGTACTAAACCTTGCTGGGAAAAATTTAAGGGAACAAATACCTGAAGAGGTCTTAAGTGGATTAATGAATGAACTAAAAGAGGAATTACGTCTTACAAAAATCCCCAGTTTAATTGAAGCCATTGATATCTCAAATTTAGGAGACAAATATTTAGTAGGAACTGTTATTGCCTTTAAAAATGGGAAATTCCAAAAAAACAGATATAGAAGATTCAGGATAAAATCTTTAAATACACAAAATGATTTCCTTTCAATTTATGAAATTGTAAAGAGAAAATATGGCAAAGTTAGTGAAAAAAATTTGCCAGATTTAATCATAATTGATGGTGGAAAAGGACAATTACAGTCTGCATTAAAAGCACTTTCTGAACTTAATATAAAGGGAAAAATGGACATTATATCAATTGCCAAAAAAGAGGAAATAATTTACACAAAAAATGGATATGAAATAAAATTATCACAGCATTCCCCGGTTTTAAAATTCATTCAGATGATAAGAAACGAAGTTCATAGATTTTCCATAAACTATCACAGAATTTTGAGGGACCGGGATTTCTTAAAGATTTCACTTACAAAAATACCTACAATTGGTCCCATAAAGGCAAAAAAACTACTAAAGACTTTTTCAAGTGTGGAAGAACTTTTAGATGCCAAAAGGGAAACAGTGGAAAATTTGATAGGCAAAAAAAGTTATGAAAACCTTAAAAACTTTTTAAAAAAGGAGAACCTAAAATGAAAAGATTCCATCTTCTTTTAATCATTATCTTTCTTCTCTCCCCTCTTATTTTTCCCCAAAATAAAGTTAGAGTGGATATAATCCAGACAACGGATCTTCACGGAAGAATTATGCCCTATAACTATTTTAATGGAAAAGAAGTAAGCAGAGGACTTGCAAAGGTGGCAACATACATTAAAGAGGTGAGAAAAAAATATAAAAATGTTATCCTTGTGGATAACGGTGACACCATCCAGGGAACTCCTCTCACTTATTATTTTGAAGTTATCAGAAAAGATAAGATAAACCCAATGGCACTTATCATGAACTATCTTCACTATGACTGTGCAACAATAGGTAATCACGAATACAATTATGGACTGGATGTCCTATTTAAATATCAAAAAGACCTTCACTGTCCCCTGCTATCTGCAAATACATATAAAAAAGGGGCAAAATGGCCATTTTTCAAACCCTATATAGTAAAAAACTTTGATGGGGTTAAAATTGCAATAATAGGTTTAACAACAAGTAATATCCCAAATTGGGAGCCAAAGGAACACATAGATGATCTCATCTGGAAAGATACAGCAAAAGAAGCCCAAAAATGGGTTAAATATGTGAGGGAAAAGGAAAAGGTGGATGCAGTAATCATAGATACACATGAGGGATTTGGGGCGGATTTAAAAACCGGCAAGCCTGATGACAGTTTCTATGAGAGTAAGGCATATTTCATTGCAAAAAATGTAAAAGGGGTAGATGTGCTCCTTACGGGACATGCCCACAGAAATATCCCTCCCTTTCTCATAAATGGAGTTTTAGCCTCTCAGGGAAGTTGTTGGGGAAAATATGTAACCCATGATGTTTTAATTTTTGAAAAAATAAATGGGAAATGGAAAATAACAAAGAAGTATGGGCATAACATAAAAATGAAATATAAAATTCCACCCGATCCAGAGGTAGTAAAACTAATTGAACCCTATCACAATGAAGTCCTGAAATGGGTAAATTCCATTATAGGATATGCTGAAGGGGACTTTACAACTGAAACTGTTCAAATAGAAGATAATCCTTTAATGGATCTCCTTGAAAATATTATGAAGGAAACTGTTCACTCTCAGATGGCAATGGCTTCTTATCTGCCTGGCCACCCCATAACAATAAAAAAGGGTCCCATTAGAGTACGGGATATCTACTCCTTTTATATCTACGAAAACTCCTTAGTAAGCCTTGAACTTTCTGGAAGAGATATTAAAGAAGCCCTTGAACACTCTGCGGAATATTATGGGAATGAATTTACATGGAATCCTGTAGAAAAAATCTTAAATCTAAAAATAAACCCAAAATTCAGACATTATAATTTTGACACACTTCAAGGTGCCACCTATGTTATTAACCCATTAAAGCCAGTTGGAAAAAGGATTGAAAGACTTTATTTTAACAATCTGCCAATGGATATGGGAAAGAAATACTCAGTTGCGGTATCCAGTTATCAGGCCTATGGCGGAGGGCAATATGAAATGTTTAAAAGGGCAAAAATTCTCGAAAAAAATCCATCTGATATAAGAAATTTAATGATAAAGTATATAAAGGTAAAGGGGAAAATATATCCCACATGTGATCAGAATTGGTATTTAAAAATTCCTGTAAACCTCATAAAACCTGAATGGATGAAAAAAAAGAAGTAGTGAAGAGGAGGGTAACCCTCCTCTTCTAATTCAGTGTCAGCTCTTTCACATCTATTCTATATTTTTCAAGTATTTTACATATTTCTCTGGTACTTAACTTCCTCGATTTTTGAATCTTCCTTCTTTCAGATAGTATATGGGGTAAATTTTTAAAAAAACTCACATATGCTTTTAGGAGTGCAAAAAATAACTTAAAACTTCCATTTTCTCTTTTAAATTCTCCCGCCGACCCTCTATTTTTTAACAAGCCGTAGAAGTTATATGCATATCTGATAAATGTGTAGTATGGGGAGATTAAAACCTTCTTTAAGGGAAAATTTTTAACCAACAAAAACAATCTATTCCTTTCAACAAGCATTATCTTAAGAGGAGAAAACCTACCAGCAGTTGAAGAATGTTTATGCAAAGAAATACAAAAGGGTAAATACTGAGCCTTATATCCCAATAAACGAGATCTCATTCCAAGATCCGCATCATCTCCATATGCAAAAAATACTTCATCAAATCCCCTTACCTCTCGAATTAATTCCCCACTATAAATTGCTGCAGAACCGTCAGGCCAGAGTATTTCCTCCACTTCATCAAACTGACCTTCATCCCTTTGTAAATGTCCCCTACCCCTGTTCAATCCATCTGGATATATAAGATGTCCCACCTTATCAATAATTTCAGGATCATCCCATCTCAAAACCTTTGTGGCAAACATTTGATATTCATTGTTTTCCTTTATATGTTGATGTGCACGCATAAGAAAGTCTTCCTTTATGAAGGCATCATTATTTAAAAGTAAAATATATTTTCCCTCAACATGCTTAAAACCTATATTATTTCCACCGGTATATCCTTTATTTTCATTTAACAAAATCAATTTGTAATTTTTTTTCCCAGAAACATACCTACGCAAAAAGTCAACAGAACCATCAGTGGAACCATTGTCCACCACAATTACTTCATAATCAGAAAATGTTTGTTTCTCTATATGTAAGAGGCAATCCCTTATCAACCAATAACCATTAAAATTTAAAATCACTATAGAGAAAAAATATCTATTTTTCACCCTCAAGATCCTTCACCATTTTACTCATTATCTCAGTAAATTTTCCCCTGAGAAAATAGTCACTGTATCCATCCAGGGTTATTCTGGAAGGTTTCAAATTTATATCAATTAATCTGGCACCACTTTCCTTAGCCACAAGGGGAAGCATTGAGGCCGGTTGAACTTCAGCAGAAGTCCCAATTATCAGGAAAACCTCACATTTTTTAGCCATTTCAAAGGACCTATTTAGAACATCCTCAAAAATCCCCTCACCAAAAAATATAAAATCTGGTTTCAATGGATTCCCACAATCACAGATTGGAACCTCCCACTTAAAAGGATCCCTCTCTTCCCTTTTATACACCTTTCCACACTTTAAACATCTAAGATGGGTTATATTCCCATGAAATTCTATAACACACCTGGAACCTGCTTTTTGATGTAAATTGTCAATATTTTGAGTAATTATACACTTTAAAAAACCCATTTCTTCCATTTTTGCAAGAGAGATGTGACCAATGTTGGGCTTAGCATCAGAATAGGATGAATATAGTTCCCTGACAAAATCCCATATTCTTTTAGGATCCTCATAAAAATTTGCAAGATATGCGTACTTGCTAATGTCATATTTGCTCCAGATTCCATCTGGAGATCTAAAATCGGGCAATCCAGACTCCACAGATACCCCCGCCCCCGTTAAAGCAATTGTATATTTACTTTTTCTTATCAATTCAATTGCTTCATTATAATTTTCAGACACCATATTTCCTCCTCACGAATACTTTCACCAAAATATATTTTACCAAAAACTGAAAGCAATATTAATTTTTTAAGATATCTATTGATTTTATTAAAAATTAATCTATATAATCTATCCTTTGAGGGGTAAATTTAAAAATGGAAAAAATGTTAATTCCCATAGATAAACTTTCAATAGAGGAAATTTTAAAAATTTTCTTCATAAGTAAAAACTATCCTCTACCAATTTATATAGGGGAAACAAAGATAAAGGCATCCTTTGACCACATCTGCAATGCCTTTCTCTATTCCCCTTCCATAATACTCTGGGCCTATGGTGAGAATTTTTTTCAAACAATACCTCTAAAATCAGAAGGCAAAACCACCATTTCTCTAAATGTGGAAACATTTTCAAGGCTTCTTTACAACGCATACGACATTACAAAATTTCCTCCGGATACAAATCTGATAATCCTGGATAATTTAAATATCTATTCCAGAGAAGGATTCCTATGGTATCCAACCATCTTATTGATGGAAGAAGGAAAAATGGAATTTCAAAAAGTAACAGAAGTGGGCATGAAATGGTCGACCCTTTTTAAATTTTTAAAGACCTTCTATTCTACAAGGGAAAACTTTTCCATTTATAAAAATACACCAAATCCCTATTTTAATTTCTATTTATATCTCAGAAGTCTCTATGCAGAATACAACAAAATACCATCTGTAGAACTTGAGCAGAGGCTACTTAACACCCCAAAACTAAAAAAAGAAGAAAAAGACAGAATCTTAGATGAACTAACCAGAAGAAAAGTACTCAGCACCCATCTATAAAATTCACTTTCTTTTTACATTCTTCTTTAAAAATTTTACCACATCTTCTGTAGGTGTGCCCGGAAGAAAAATCTCTGCAACTCCAGCTTCTTTTAACTTGGGAACATCCTGTTTAGGTATAATTCCCCCACCAAAGATAATAACATCATCTAAACCTTTCTCCCTTGCAAGTTTCACAACTTCAGGGAAAAGATGCATATGGGCCCCTGAAAGAATAGAAAGACCTATTGCATCCACATCTTCCTGGAGTGCAGTATTCACAATTTGTTCTGGTGTCTGCCTTAAACCTGTATATATCACTTCCATTCCAGCATCCCTTAAAGCCCTTGCTATAACCTTAGCTCCTCTATCATGACCATCAAGCCCTGGTTTTCCAATTAAAACTCTTATTTTCCTTTCCATATCTCCTCCTGATTTCTAAAAAGCTAAATAAATATGGGTTCTTCATACTCCCCATAGACCTCTTTCAAAGTATTTACAATTTCCCCAATGGTTGCATAAGATTTAACCGCATCTAAAATAAAGGGCATCAAATTCAAATCCCTTTGAGCCGCCATTTTTAATTCTTTAAGACTTTTTTCCCATCTATTTTTATCCCTTTTCTCCCTCACAGCCTTCAACCTTTTAATCTGCCTTTCTTCAACTGTATTGTCAATATATAAAATTTCCACAGGTTGATCTTCATCCACCACAAATTCATTAACCCCCACAACAATCTTTTCCCCGGATTCCACAGCCTTCTGATATTCATAAGCAGCATCCTGAATTTCTCTCTGGGGAAAACCCGCTTCAATTGCAGCCACCATACCCCCCATTTTATCAATTTTCTCAATATACTCCATAGCCTCTTTTTCCATCTTATTTGTCAAACTTTCCACAAAATATGATCCTGCAAGGGGATCAATGGTATTTGCCACTCCAGTTTCATGGGCAATTATTTGCTGAGTTCTAAGGGCTATCTGAACAGCAAATTCAGAAGGCAAAGCAAGTGTTTCATCCATGGAATTTGTGTGCAAAGATTGCGTACCACCCAAAACAGCTGCAAGGGCCTGGATGGCCACCCTTACAATGTTGTTATATGGCTGTTGAGCCGTTAGGGAAAAACCTGAAGTCTGAGTATGAAATCTCAACTTCCAGGAATTTGGATTTTTTGCCTTGTATCTATTTTTCATCACATTTGCCCAAATTCTCCTTGCAGCCCTAAATTTTGCTATCTCTTCAAAAAAATCATTGTGAGAATTAAAGAAGAAGGAAAGCCTGGGGGCAAATTTATCCACATCAAGTCCTCTCTCAATGGCCCACTCAACATATTCCATTCCATCTCTCAATGTAAAGGCAAGTTCCTGCACCGCTGTAGCCCCTGCCTCTCTAATGTGGTATCCACTAATTGATATGGAATTCCACCTGGGTAAATTTTCACTACACCATTCAAAAGTATCTACAATTAATTTCATAGAAGGTTTAGGTGGGAAAATCCATGTCTTTTGCGCAATATATTCCTTTAGAATATCATTTTGAATGGTACCAGAAATTTTTTTAAGATCTGCTCCCTGCTTCTCAGCAACAGCCACATACATGGCAAGCAAAATTGCAGCAGGAGCATTTATTGTCATTGAGGTAGTTATTTTTTCAAGGTCAATACCATCAAAAAGTATTTCCATATCTTCAAGGGTGTCTATTGCCACCCCACACTTTCCAACCTCCCCTGCGGCAAGAGGAGAATCTGAGTCCACTCCCATTATTGTGGGAAGGTGAAAGGCAACCGACAGTCCTGTCTGTCCATTCTCAAGAAGGAATTTATATCTCTCGTTTGTTTCTTCAGCTGTTCCAAATCCAGAAAACTGCCTCATGGTCCACAGTCTTCCCCTATACATGGTGGCATAAACACCCCTTGTAAAGGGATATTCTCCTGGATAGCCAAGTTTTTCAGAATAGTTAAAGCCTTCTATATCTTCAGGAGTGTAAAGCCTCTTTATCTCTGCGCCAGAAATAGTTGTAAACTTCTCCTTCCTCTCAGGTCTTTTTTCAATAAATCCTTTAAGAGTGGTTTCTTCCCACTCCTTTAAATCTTTAGATTTATGAGCCATATCTTTTAACCTCCAAAATCTATTTTACAAAAAATAGTCAATGGCAACAACTATACCATAGACATTTCCAACGCCACCTAAAACGAGTTCTTTAGCACACTCCCTTAAAGTATTTCCTGTGGTAAAAACATCGTCAACAATTAAAACAGATTCCCCATTTAACTCACTAAAATTTCTCTTAAAAACATCCTTGACATTCTCCCTTCTTCCTTCAAAATCCATGGAAGATTGGGGAGGAGTATCCTTAATTTTAACAAGCAATTTTTCAACTTTTACATTAAAAAACTTGGAAATATATTCTGCAAGAAGTTGAGACTGGTTAAACCCTCTTTTGATATACTTCTTTTTATGCATCGGAACAAAGGTAATTATATCAAAATTTGAAAAATTTTCCAGAATTACTTCAACAAGCAACTTCCCAAGAAATTTGTAAAGATTTAAAAAGCCAAAATATTTAAACCTATTCAGGCAAATTTTCAACATTCTGTCATATATACCCACATATCCAAGGAGATTTATATCCCCGACATCTTCCAGAACAGAAGGAGAAACTTCCTCCCTTAAAAGATTTCTGCAACTAAAACACACTGCTCCAAATTCACTAAAATCTTCTACAAAAGAATCACAAAAAACACACCTCTGGGGAAAGATAAAATCTAAAAAGTAATTCAGATTTCCATAATATTTTTTTCTATCTTTTCCTGACACTCTATGCAATATCTCGCCCATGGTATAAATTCCAATCTCTTTTCAGATATTTTATTGCCACAAATTTCACATATCCCATATCTCCCTTTCTCAATTTTTTTAAGGGCATCTTCAATCTTTTCAAGAATTTCACTTTCCTTTTCCCTCAATGAGAGAAAAAATTCCTTCTCTTTATAAGTTACAGCCCTATCCACGGGATCTCCGGGATCTTCAAGATTTTCATTTAAACTCTCTTCCTTTAATTCATCAATTTTTTTAATCAATTCTTTCTTTTTTTCAATAAGAACCTTTTTGAACTCTTCTATTTTCTTTTTATCCATATTTCCCCTCCATTTTAAAAAATGGGAAAAGTGATACTAACATTTAGTTTATCCACTCTTTTAAAAACCTTAAAGCCTCCACCCATCTTTTTTATAGCCCAATATGCTATTAAAAAGCCACATCCCATATTTTCCGTTTTACAGTTAAAATTGGAATATGGAAAGATGAAATCTTCCACTTTATCTCCACTTTTTTCTATGTCTATTTCAAAAAGAATATTTATCACATCACCATTTTTATAAAAAGATATCTCTATTTTTTCACCTCTGTTTTCCCTTAATATTTCTCCAAGATTATTTAAAATATTTAATATGGCATTTATAAGTAAATTTCTCTCAATCTTTATTCTTATATCTTCGCTTTTTACAAATTCAACAACTATATTTTCGCACTTTGCATAATTTCTGTACAACGAAATTGCATCTTCAATCAACTGTGAAATATCACATTCCACTTTTTCAAAAAAAGTGGAATCAAAGTATCCCATAAAATGGGAAATACTGCTTTTAATTCTGTTACACATTTTCAAAATTTTCTCAAGATCATCCCTGGAAAAATCCTCTCCAGTTTTCAAATAAAACTCTATTAGTCCCTGAATTACAGTCAAAGGATTGTTCACCTC
>JAMOQF010000113.1 GCA_027064125.1 Acidobacteriota bacterium | reverse complement strand
TTCATAATTATCCGCCATATTCTTATTTAAACTGAGATTATAACAAAAAAGGTAAGATTATATCCAAAATTTTCTGATAAAATTTAATTTATGAAAAGCAAAAAGACTCTATTTACAATTTTTATTTTATTAATTTTAATTTTTTTACTCATCCCCACGAAGAAAAAATATGAATTTAAAGTGAAAATTCCCGGCAAAAAAAACTATAAAATTCTTTTTGATCTCTCAAAATGTGAAAACTGTGGAAATGCTGACTGGAAAATAGATGACAATTATCCTGATCCAGAGCCCAAAGACCCTAAAAGTGAAAAAGATTGGAAAGGAGCGCTTTCCACCCTGGGCTATATTTTGTTTAAGACAAATAGATTTAAGTTAAAAACAATTCCCCCCACAGGAAAAATTCTTTACGGAACAAATTCAAGTTTAGATTTGAAAAACTTCGATCTACTAATTATCTGCGAACCTAATAAACCCTTTAGTGAAAATGAAAAGATTTCAATCCTGAATTTCATAAAAAATGGTGGATCCCTTTTGGGAGTATGCGACCACTACCATTCAGATAGAAATGGCGACGGTGTTGATTCAGTTGACATCTGGAACGATCTTTTTAACTCAAGTAATATAAAGAATCCTTTTGGTTTTTACATCAACTACTCAAATGTTACAGGAGATTTTTTTCAGTCAAAAATCCCATGTAAAGATGCAGAGTATATTTTAAAGGGTCCCTTTGGAATTGCAAATAGAATAACCTTTCACAGGGGAGCAACACTTCACATAATAAATAAAAATGCTATAGGCCTTTTCACAAGAAAAAACATTCTTCCAAACTACACAGTGGCAATTTCCCATTTTGGCAGGGGAAAGGTATTTTTCGTATGTGATAGTTCAATTCTGGATGATGGAACTGGAGATTATGGGAAAAAACTCTATAACGACTTCTTTGAAGAGGACAATTACAAACTAATCTTAAACGGTGTAATATGGCTATTAAATTAAATCCTTTTCTCAAGATCTATTAAAAATTTCTTTCTCCATACTCCCCCACCAAACCCACCAATATTTCCATTTTTCCTTATTACCCTATGACATGGAATAAGTAAAAGAATTCTATTCTGCCCAAGGGCATTTGCAACAGCCCTTACACTTTTCTCTCTTCCAACTTCCCTTGAAAGTCTTTGATATGAAATTAAAGTTCCATATGGTATTTTTGCCAACTGATTCCAGACCAATTTTTGAAAATCAGTTCCCCTCAAATCCACATCAATATTAAAGTTTTTCCTTTCTCCTGAAAAATATTCCTCAATCTGAGTTTTTAGTATCTCATATCTTCTATCCTTTTTTGAAACCATCTCATCTTCCGAATAAAACTTTTTAAATCTCTTAATATGATTTTCAAAATTCTTCTCATCTTTAAATATCAAAAGAGAAAGTCCCTTTCTGGAAAAAAGGGAAACAAGTGTTCCTATAGGAGTATTTATTTCATAAAAATCAAAAAAAAGATCAATCTTTTTCTTATAAATATACCCCATATATCATTCCCTTTATAGTATTGTAAAGTAATTTGAAAAAAAGTGCCAGGCAAAAAATTTGGTGCATAAATTAAAATTGGTGTCAGGCAAGAGATGAAGTAGGTAAGGACAAGTAAGTAAAAAAGTAAAAATAGGCAAAGGTGGATAGGGACAGACCTGAATTTTGAAAAAGTTAAAAGGTATCGGGCAAGAATTGAGATTTGAGATTTGGAAAAAATGTCAGGTTTAAACTACTGAAATTACCAAGATTACCCCCACACAATCCCCACCATAGGTTTATAGGAAAGAGAAGAAAAAAAAATTTTGTCTGGCACTATTTGTTTCATAAATTTTTAGATGGCTTTTGAGGATAGGCAAATAAAGAAAAAGATTAAATTCTGGCAAAAATAAAAGCCTTCTGGCAAAAAGCAATGATTAAATAAAATCTTTTTTCCTTCTGTAAACCTTTTAGGATGCATTTAAGGGAGGTAAATAAAAAAATTGAAATCTTGCTAATGGAACTTGAGGAAATAATAAATTCAGAAAACAGTAAAGTAGAAAAAGAAAAACTTAACTTATTCATTGAAAAATGGAAAAAGATTTACAGATTTTTAAACAACCTTGAAGGTAAAAAAAATTACACCCATTTTCTTCTTACACCAGAAGAAATAAAAAGTTATTTCAGAACCACAAACTGGATGAAAAGATGTTTTAAGGAATTGAAGGATTAAATAAGAGTTAAAAGCTTTTTCCAAAATGAAGTAAGCGCAGAAAAGTTTTTGTATCTCTTTTTTAACGACAAAAATTCGAAGACTTTCCTCAAGAAGTTTAAGGTTTTCTTTTCTACCCTGAAAGGAGATGTTTCAAGAGCCTTACACAATTAAGTTGACATTACCAAAATTTCTAATTCAAAGGAAATAATTCTGGTTTTATATCTTAATTTTTGCCCATTTTCTTCTAAAAAATTCCTTTTCCTAAAAATAAATTATTGTGGATTTTAAATGGTTATAAGATTATTTTTACATATATGTGATAAAAATTCAATATGGCGGTTAAATTTACTAAAAAAATTGAAAAACAGTTCAGTGATTTCTTCAATGAATAGGTATATTTTTCTCTCCTCCCCCATTTTTAACCTTCATGAAAAAGGTAAGGGGCAACATCAAAATTGTAAGGACTGACATAATCCAGAAGACATCATTATAGGAAAGCATGGCCGATTGCCTCTGAACTTCAAGATAGAATAATTTCAAAGTCTTAGATGTCTCATAAAATGTAATGTTAAAATCTGAAAAGAGATATTTCAATTTGGGAAAATAGTATTGAAAAGTCTTTGAAAAGGGATTAATGTGCTCTACCAGAACTGATTGATGATACTGCATCCTCTGGGCAAGAATAGTGGTACTAAAGGCAACTCCAAAACTTCCCCCAAGGTTTCTAAGTAGATTAAATATACTTGTGGCATTTCCCATCTTTTCCTTGGGAATATTTACATATGTGGCAGCGGCAAGAGGAACAAAAAACAATCCTAATCCAAATCCCATTATAATTCTGGGGATGGCAATTGAAATAAAATCAGCATACAAATTAAACCCAGACATTAAATAAATTGAATAGGCAGTAATTGCTATTCCCACAGCAAGAATTCTATTCGGTTTTACCCCCCTTTTCATCAAAGCCCCTGCAACGGGCATTATTAACATACTTGCAATTCCTCCGGGACCAAGAACAAGGCCAGCCCAGAAGGCTGTATATCCCATTAACTTTTGTAAATAAAGGGGAAGCATCACAATACTTCCAAAAAGTGTAAAAAATACAAAAAACATTATAATATTTCCCATTGTAAAGGTTCCATCCTTAAAAACCCTCAAATCAACCACTGGAGTATCTGTGTGCAATTCAATAAATACAAATAAAATTAGAGATATTACTGAAATTGTAAGTAAAATAACTATAAAGTCTGAATTAAACCAATCCTCCCTCTCTCCCTTGTCAAGCACCACCTGAAGGGTTCCAAGACCAAGGGCTAAAAATGTAAGTCCCCAGTAATCAATTTTTTTCAAAATCTTTTTTATATATGGTGGATCAAAAATTATAAAATAGGTCATAACAATTGAAAGAATCCCAATTGGGACATTTATATAAAATACCCACCTCCAGGTCCAATTATCTGTAATCCACCCACCTAAAACTGGTCCCAATATTGGTGCAAATACAACCCCAACCCCAAAAACAGCCATTGCCATTCCATGCTCCTCTTTTGGAAAATTCTCAAGGAGTATCGCCTGAGAAAGAGGTTGTAATCCTCCACCTCCTATTCCCTGAAAAATTCTTGCAATAACAAGCATGGCAAGAGAAGTGGCAGAACCACACATGATGGAACTTAAGGTAAACAAAAAGATGGAAAACAATAGATACCTCTTTCTTCCAAAAATGGAAGAAAGCCACCCGGTTATGGGAATAATAACCGCATTGGATACGAGATATGATGTAAGTACCCAGGTAACTTCATCCACACCGGCACTTAAACTACCCTGAATGTGAGGTAAAGAGACATTTACAACACTTGTATCCATTATCTCAATGAAAGTTGGCAAAATAACGGTAAAGGCTATTAACCATTTTCCATAGGATTTCTTTTTCATAAAAACACCACTTTAATTACCTGAGTTGCTTTCCCTTTTTATCTGAAACATCTATTGAAACCTTCACAGATAACCCCACCCTTAGGGGAAACTTTTTAGAAGGTGGAGAATCAAAGTAAATTTTAACCGGCACCCTCTGAACCACTTTTATCCAGTTTCCTGTGGCGTTCTCTGGTGGTAAAAGGGAAAAGGCAGCACCGGTCCCAGCCCTTATTCCCACCACATGTCCAAAAAATTTGTGATTGGGATATATATCGGCAACTATTGTTGCCTTCTGGCCAATTCTAATGTCCTTTAGTTCCGTCTCCTTAAAGTTTGCCTCAACATACACTTCATTTAAGGGAACAACTGCCATAAGAGGCTGTCCAGGAGCAATTTTCTCTCCCACCTCAACACTTTTCTGAGATATATAACCTGAAATGGGTGCATAAATCCTGCAGTAGGATAATCTCAAAAGTGCTCCATTTAACAAAGATTCACTTTCTTTCTTTGCTGCCCTTAAAGTTTCAATTTTCTTCTTTAAAACATCCACCTTCATTCTATTTGCTTTTGCAAGTTTTACTAAAGAATATGTCCTCTGGACATTTTTTTTAGCAGAAAGAAGCAGGGCTTTTGTGGCTTTTAATTTGGCATTTACTGAATCAAGTTTTGCCTTTGCCTTTTTATATAAATCTTCTGCATGATCCCTTTTTTGCTTACTTATTGCTCCTTCTCTATATAAATTTTCATATCTCTTAAAATCTCTTTTTACAGTTAAAAAATTCGTTTCAGCAGCCTCCTTTGCCGCCTCCACTTCCTTAATTCCTTCACCTGCTTCCCTCTCCTTAGCCTTTGCTGCCTCATATGCAGAAAGTGCCGCGCTTATATTAGCCTCAACCTCTTTTTTTGTAAGTTGTATGGTCTTTTTTAATTCCTCAATCTGGGCATCAATTCGCTTAAGGGTTGCCCTTCTACCCTCAACCTCAACCCTATAATCCTTTTCATCCAGTAAAACCAACAGATCTCCCTTTTTAACAAAGTCATCATTGTCAACAAAAACCTTTACAACAGATCCTTTAACCCTGGAACTTACAATAGAAGAATCACTTTTAACATAGGCATCCTCTGTAACCACCCTATTTCTGAGACATATCCACCAGTAGGAAAAGGTAAGTATTGAAAGAATTAAAACTATTACGAAAATTAAAGGCATTTTCTTTTTTAAAGCCATTTATTTCTCCCCATGATATAATATAGAGTTTCAAAAACCTCAAAAATGACAAAGGATTATTATAGTATGAATAAAATAAAAAAGATGGAATTTTTTAAATTCAAACCAATTGGTGTGATTAAAACCCCATTTACAAAAATACCTCCTCCATATCAACCACCTGAAAGTGGTTCCGGGAATTTTAAAGTTATTCTTTTTCCAGAATATAAAGATGGATTATTTTTACTCGACAGGTTCAAATACATCTATTTGATATATTTTCTCAATAAATCCAGAGACTTTACACTTTCAGTAAAACCTCCATGGACAGACAAAAAGGTGGGTCTTTTCTCAAGCAGATCTCCAAGAAGAATAAATCCCATTGGTTTAAGCGTGGTTAAGATAAAAAAAATTGCTGAAAACATCATTTACACATCTCCAATTGATGTCTATGATGAAACACCGCTTCTTGACATAAAACCTTACATTAAAGACCTCGACTCAAAAGAAGATGCAAATTATGGTTGGCTCGAAGAAACAAAAGATCTGGATCATCTACTACTTCATATAAAAGGTATTCCCCACTAAAACATTCCTTTTTCGGGGCAAATTCTGTAAAATCTTGACCTGAAAGAGACAATCAAATATAATCCTCTTTAAAAATTTTTTTGAGGTGAAAAATATGCTGGAAGATGTATTAAACATTGCAAAGGAAAAAATGGAAAAGGTCTTAAACAATTATAAAGAGGAATTAAAAAGTGTAAGAACTGGAAAGGCATCTGTCCATATGTTAGATGGAATAACGGTAAATTATTATGGAACCCAAACTCCAATAAATCAGGTGGCAACAATTTCCACACCTGATCCAACTTTAATTGTAATACAACCATGGGATATTTCCGTTATTCCAGAAATAGAAAAGGCAATTTTGGCCTCTGACATTGGAATAACACCTTCAAATGATGGGAAAATAATCAGGCTACCTGTTCCTCCTCTAACAGAAGAAAGAAGAAAGCAACTGGTTAAAAATGTGCATCAAATGGCCGAAGAAAAGAAAATTTCAATAAGACACATCAGACATGAGGCAAGAGACAAAATACAGAAGATGAAAAAAGATAAAGAAATCTCTGAAGATGATGAAAAAAGAGGTCTGGATAAAGTTCAAAAGTTGACAGATGAGTATGTTAAAAAGATTGATGAACTTTCAAAGGAAAAAGAAAAAGAACTTTTAAAGGTATAACAAAATGGAAAAATTTAAAGGTACAACAATAATTTTAGTTGAAAAAAATGGAAGAGTAGCCATTGGAGGAGATGGGCAGGTAACACTTGGAAATACCATAATTAAAGGTTCTGCAAGAAAAATAAGAAAAGTGGACAATGGAAAAGTACTTGTAGGATTTGCGGGAAGCACCGCAGATGCCTTTGCATTGATGGAAAGATTTGAAAAAAAGTTAAGTGAATATAGGAGAAACATTGAAAGGGCAACTGTAGAACTTGCTAAAGAATGGAGAACCGACAAACGATTGAGACATCTCGAAGCCATGATGATAGTTACCGATGGAGAAAAATCTTTTTTAGTTTCAGGTGTAGGAGATATCATTGGACCTGAAAATGGAATTATAGCAATTGGATCAGGTGCTCCCTATGCCCAGGCGGCTGCATATGCCTTAAAAAATAATACAAATCTAAGTGCAAAAGAAATTGTAGAAGAATCTTTAAAGATAGCCTCCTCCATCTGCATATATACCAATAACAATTTTACTATAGAAGAAGTGGGAAAAGAAGAATGAAAACAGAAAATGAAAAAAAATTAGATACAATGACCCCAAAGGAAATTGTAGAAGAATTAAATAAACATATCGTGGGACAGGACAAAGCCAAAAAGGCTGTTGCAATTGCCCTCAGAAATAGAATAAGAAGATTAAAACTACCTCCAGAAATAGCGGAGGAAATTGCTCCTAAAAATATAATCATGATTGGTCCCACAGGTGTTGGTAAAACTGAAATAGCAAGGAGGCTTGCAAAACTTGCAAATTCACCTTTTTTAAAGGTAGAAGCCACAAAATTTACTGAAGTTGGCTATGTGGGTAAAGATGCACAATCAATGATTAGAGATCTCATTCAAATCTCAATCAGTATGGTAAAAAAGGAAATGGTAAAATTTGTTGAAGATAAAGCAAAAGAAAACGCAATGGAAAAGGTCCTGGATGTATTACTCCCACCACTTGAAAAACCTGATCCCTCATACTTTTACGAAGGGGAAAATGATCCAGAATATATTAAGGAAAATAGAGCCTATGAAAACCATTTAAAAGTAAGAGAAAAAATGAAAAAAATGCTCCTTAATGGGGAACTTGACGATAAAGAAGTGGAAATAGAAGTGGATAACAGAAAACTTTCCACCTTTGAAATATTCAGTCAGGGAGATATGGAAGAAATAGGTGTAAATGTAAAAGATATCATGGACTCAATTTTCCCATCCCAAAAGAAAAAGAAGGTAAAGGTTAAGGAAGCAATAGAAATATATAAAAAAATTGAAGAGCAAGAACTCCTCGATATAGATAAAGTCATTGAAGAAGCCATTAAGAGAACCGAACACTCTGGAATTATTTTTATAGATGAAATGGACAAAGTGGCAGGTAGGGAAAGTGGATCATACGGACCCGATGTTTCCCGTGAGGGAGTTCAAAGAGATATACTTCCAATAGTTGAGGGAACAACTGTAAATACAAAATATGGTCCTGTAAAAACGGATCACATTCTCTTTATTGCTTCCGGGGCATTCCATGTTTCATCCCCATCAGATTTAATTCCAGAACTTCAGGGAAGATTTCCCATAAGAGTCGAATTAAATCCCCTTCACAAAGAAGACCTTATGAAGATTTTAGTTCAACCTGAATCCGCACTTACAAAACAGTATAAAGCACTTCTATCAACTGAAGGAATAGAGATAATCTTTACAGAAGAATCCATTGAAAAAATTGCAGAATACGCTGAAAAAATAAATTCCACACTGGAAAACATTGGAGCAAGAAGACTTCACACCATAATGGAAAAGGTTCTTGAGGACATAATGTTTGAAGCACCTGATGTAAAGGAAAAAAGGATAGTTATAACCCCGGAATATGTGGAAGAAAAATTAAAAGATTTTGCAGAAGATCAGGATTTAAGCAAGTACATTTTATGATAAAAAAAACTCACTTATTATTTTTACCATTAATGTTAATTCTACTCTGGGGATGTGCCCATGTGGGAAATCCCCTTCCCCCATTAAAAAAGATTCCCATACAACCCAAAATTGAAAGAATATATTTAAGGGGAGGATTTCTACATATTTTTGCCACTTTACCTTCAAAAAATAGAGATGGATCTCCCATTAAATTCTTTAGAAGGATTATTTTAAAATCTGGAATTAAAAAGGAAAAAATAGATACTTTAAACATTGACTCAAAAATAGATAAAACACTTACCTTTGAAAAAAATGAATTCTACGAAATTTTTACTTCAAAATACAATCTACACTTTAAAATTGATCTGAATGTTATCTTCCCCGAAAAGGAGAAAAGATTTATCTTTCTTCAGTTTATAAATGATGCAGGGAGAATATCCCCTCCCTCTAATTTTGTGGAATTTATCACCAATTACCTATTAACTCCACCTGAGATATTAAAGGCAAAAGTTAAAAAAGATGCCATCAAAATCACCTGGAGATATAACGGAAAAGAAACTGTAAATGGATTTAATGTGTATAAATCAAAAGATGGAAAGGTATTTCAGAAAATTGGCCAAACTGAAAAAAATTACTATCAGGATGGGAATTTCCTATTCGGAGTAAAATATTATTACAAAATAGATGCTTACAAAATACTCGAAAAATTTAAAATTTACAGCCCTTTTTCAAAATCTGTGGAAGTTATACCCGTGGATATTTTTCCTCCCACACCACCACAAAACCCTTCATTTATACTTGAAAACAATATCTGCAAGTTATTCTGGGATCCATCCCTGGATAAAGACCTGAAGGGATATTTAATTTACAGAAAAATTGACGATGGAAAATGGATTAAAATCACCCAAAAGCCATTAAAAGAAAACATTTATGAAGAAAAAATACCTACATATCATAAAAACCTTGAATACAAAATAACCTCAATAGATAAATCTGGAAATGAAAGTAAGCCTGAAAAAATAATAACCATAAAAAAGTAGTTTACTACTTAAAAATTTCTCCCGTTTCCCTAAACCAGAGTAGCAAATCAAGATGAGAATTTGGAATATTTATTCTTTTTGAAAAATTTAACATCTTTTTTTCAATTTCAAGATATCTTCTCTTACTCAAAGAAGATGGTATATCATCAATTACTCCAAATCTTTTTAAATTTCTCAAAATATGCCTGTCAAGTATTGCTATTTTATCTCCAAACCCAATATTTCTCAAAAAATGACTTGCCTCTTTATATCCCATACCTTTAACTTCATTTACAATGAATTCTCTTAAAGATGCAATATTACCGTTTGATTCCTCTATTTTTTTAACCAATGTAAACTCCCTTTTTAAAGGAAAGAATTTCTCCCTTGCCTCAACCACATACAATGCCTTTTTTCTTTTAAACCTCACACCTCTAAGTTCTTCTGAAATTTCTTCCACCCTTCCATTTAGTAAAACCCCCTTTAACTCCATTTTTAAAATGGCGTTCCAGCAGACCTTTGCCCGAGATTGGGGAGTTAGAAGGCAAAAAATAAATTCCTTAAAAATTTCAAAATCGTCTTTTGTTTCCCAGATCCTCCTAAAATGAGACAGTCTGCTTTCTATATCACTCCTGATTGAATTATATAACTCAATAAGTTCCCCCACCACTTTAGCACCTCTTATCCATAATCTTAACAATCCCAAAAAAGTCATAACTTCGCAATTTCAGTATAATAAACATCTTCAAAATTTAAAACAAAAAAATTATATAGAGTAAGATTAAGCAGTGTAAAATTAATTGCGTCAAAAAGGAAAAACCTCCTTTTTTGCGGGAAAATGGACCTAAAAATTCCCTGCATAAGGAACGGAGAGTTTTAAACAAAGATTCTTCCCTTAAGAAAAATAGTGTGTTTTACGTTTGAAGAAATAATTGATGTAATGTTTATAGGAAAAAAACATACCCAGAACTTCATATCTGAGGAATAATAATAGATAAAATATTTATTAACCAACTTTTTCTTCAAATTTCATAGAGAAAATTGGAAAAGGTGCCGGAGAAAATCAAAATTAAAGGTGTCTGGCTAAAATTACTGAATCACCACCACACAATCCCCACTATGGGGCTATAGGTGGAAAAAATTAAGAAATTTAGTGCCAGGCAAAAAAAGAAAGGAAAGGAAAGATAAGTAAAAAAATAAAATTCAGGCAAAGACAAAATCTTTTAGCAGAAACTAATAATTCCCTCTTCCCTTCTATAAACTTACATTTAGTGAGGACAAGCAAAAGAAAAACTTAAAATTGGCAATGACTTAAAATCCTCCGGTAAAAAGCAATGATTAAATAAAACTCTTTTTTTACCCTATAAACCTTAAGAAGGCATTTGGGGGGAATGAAAAATAAAAATGGTGAGGAAAAGGGACAGACCTAAATTTGATTAAAATTGGTTTCAGGCAAAAATTTAAGTGGGCATTTGGGGGCAAGATAAAATACCTAAAACCGGCAAGGCTCAAAACCTTCTGGCAAAAGCCAATGATTAAAGAAAATCTCTTTTCTTCTCTATAAACCTTTAGGGAGCATTTAGGAGGGCAAATAGGAAAAGAAACTAAATACTGGCAAGGCTCAAAATCTTCTGGCAAAGACTGACAATTAAGATTAACCATTTACCTTCCTATAAACCCTTAGAGGACATTTAAGGAGGGAATGAAAGATGGAAATGATAAGAAGCGGGGACAGACCTGAATTTGAGAAAAATTTTAAAAAGTGTCAGACAGGAAAGAAAAGAAAAAGAAAGTAGGTAATCAAGAAAGAGTGATGAATGGAAATTGGTATCAGACTCGCACTAAAAAAGTGAGAGGTTATTTAAGAAACGAGCAGTCTTGAAAGGTGTTTTAAAAAATTGAGAGATTACATGCAAATTAGAGGTTTTTCCCGGAACGAAAAAAGTGCTTAAGAAGTTTTTGTATCTACTTTTTAACGACAAAAATTTAAGACTTTCCTATAAGAAGTTTAAGGTCTTATTCTTCTATTAACCTCTTCTTTTCTATTCTGAAAGGAGATATTAAAAAGCCCTATACAATTAAGTTAACATTACCTATTTTTTTGTTAAACATTTTCCCATTTTT
>JAMOQF010000112.1 GCA_027064125.1 Acidobacteriota bacterium | reverse complement strand
GCACCTTTTTTACATCCCTTATCATGTCCGAAAACCTACCATAACACAAATTTGATACAAGATTGAAAACCCACCATGCAGAATCATAGGAAAAAGAAGAAAGGGAACCTATTTGATATTCCTTTGGGAAATAACTCACAGAGCAATAAATGGGTATATAACATGTCATATATGTATCGTCAAACCCAAACCAGTAAATTCCCCCTATTGGATCAGGTAATTTAGATCTTGACTGACTCACAAAGGTAAAGGATGTTTGTTGAGTCGAAATGGGCCTCTGCCACGTATATTTTTTACCATCAATTTCCCATGTGATGGGTCTCCACCTATAGGGAGAAGAAAAGGGACCTGCGGATACCCCCTTTGTCATGTCAAAGGGAGTGCCTTCATAGTGATCTCTTAACAAATCCATTACATCCCTGACAGATAATTTTTTATCGGGCTTAAAGGAGAAAGGATATTTTTTATCACTTTTGCCCAGTGCAAAGTCATATGAAATTTTCATAGAGGGGGCTGCCCTTCTAAAAACACTCCATCTCCTCAATTCAGTATATCTCAATTTCTCCACGCCACATGGATCAAAGGCATCTCTAAAACTGAATGGTTTTTTACTCTCTGGATTGTAATATCCTTTTTTTACGGCAAAATCCACAATATCCTCTGAATACATTGCCTTATCTGGATTATCCATTGGAAATGTATCAATTATAGCACTATTTGAATGAACAACCATTTCACCTTCAGGCACCCTAACTGCGACCCATATTATTCCCTTCTCCCCCTTACCCCTTCCTATGACTTCAAGTATCCATGCCTCATTTTTATCAGTGATGGAGAAGGTCTCTCCTGAACTTCTGTAACCATACTTATTTGAAAGGGAAACTATAACATCAATTGCTTCCCTTGCAGTTTTAGATCTCTGAAGGGCAAGTCTCATAAGTGTCCAGTAAAAGAAAAGGCCATCAGGGTTCACCAGTTCTTTTCTGCCCTCAAAGGTGGTTTCTGAAATTGCCACCTGATGTTCATTCATTAAATCCACAACTTTAAAGGTATGTTTAACCTGTGGAATTTTCACAATTTTTCCATTGGGGCCTTTAATTTCCACAAATTCACCATCTTTATGGTCTTCTGCTGGTATAATTCTGAAGTGATGCAAATATTCCCCATCACAGGTATAAGAATTTATAACAGATCCATCCTCAGTTGCTCCCTTTGTCACAACGATGGATGTACAACCAAACACAAGGGCAAAGAATAACAGGAAGATGGGAATAAAAAATCTTAATTTCATCTAAAAACCTCCCATAATATTTAAGATAATTTTTACGAAAAAAATATAAAAATGTTTAAGTATAATTATAACGCCTATAACGTCAATTTAGGTCATATAAATATTTGGTAATGTCAACTTAATTGTGCAAGTTTTTCTAATATCTTCTTTAGTCCTTCAGAAGAAAAAGGGAAGTTAAGAAGAGTTATTCTTTAATCACCTGGTTTTTGCCAGAAAACTTTATTTTTGCTGAATTTAATTTTTTCTCTTATTTGCCTACCCCTAACACCCACTCTAACACCCACTGAAGGTTTGTAAGATGAAAAAGAAATTTTCTTTAATCGTTGCTTTTTGCCAGAAAAATTTTAGATCTTGCCAGTTTTGAGTTTATTTTTGCTTGTCCACCCCAGATTCCCCCTAAAAGTTTATAGGATGAAAAAGGAATTTTATTTTAATCGTTGGTATTTTCCAGAAAATCTTATTATTGCCAGAATTTAATCTATTTTCTTATTTGCCTCCCCCTAAATGCCATTAAAATTTTTTGCCTGGCACTAAATTTTCTAAATTTTAAATTTTCAATTCTTTTTACTTGCCTGACACTTTTTGAACACTTTTTGAAAATTTTTCTCCTGACACAGTTAATATTACACTGCCAAATATTGGCCACTACTTTTTAAATCATTTTATTAAAATCGTCAAAAAATATTAATCCATCACCGTCAAAATAATGTATAATGTGGCTCTTAAATAAATAAATAGGAGGATGCAATGGGTTTAACAGTCGCTCAAAAAATATTGAAAAAACATTTAGTGGATGGAGATCTCCTCAGTGGAGATGAAATAGGAATTAAAATAGACCACACACTCACTCAGGATGCAACTGGAACAATGGCAGATCTACAATTTGAACAGATGGGTGTTGAAAGGGTAAAAACTGAAGTTTCAGTAAGTTATATTGACCACAAGACAATTCAGATGGGATTTGAAGATGCAGATGACCATAAATATCTCCAGACCTTTGCACAAAAATATGGCCTCTACCTTTCAAAACCTGGAAATGGTATATGCCATCAGGTACATCTTGAAAGATTTGGGAGACCAGGTGCCACCCTTTTAGGTTCAGATTCCCACACCCCAACAGGTGGCGGAATTGGAATGATTGCAATAGGTGCAGGTGGCCTTGATGTGGCTGCCGCAATGGCAGGAATGCCCTTTTACATGCCAAGGCCTAAAATTTTAGGAATAAAATTAACTGGAAAACTAAATGACTGGGTAACCGCAAAGGATGTAATCTTAAAGGTCTTGCAAATTTTAACCACAAAGGGTAATGTGGGATGGATAGCAGAATATTTTGGTGATGGAATTAAAACCCTGTCAGTTCCCGAAAGGGCAACAATCACAAATATGGGGGCTGAACTTGGAGTTACAACAAGTGTCTTTCCTTCAGATGAAATTACAAGAAAATTCTTAAAAGCCCAGGCAAGGGAAAGGGACTGGATTCCCCTTGAGGCAGATGAAGACGCAAAATATGACAGGGTGATTGAGATAAACTTAAGTGAACTCGAGCCCATGATTGCTCAACCCCATTCACCGGATAATGTAGTGAGGGTAAGAGACATTGAGGGACTTGAAATAGATCAGGTATGTGTTGGAAGTTGTACAAACTCATCCTATAAGGATGGAAAAATCGTTGCAGAAATCCTTTCAGGAAAAGTTGTAAATCCAAATATTGACTTTGTATATATTGCTGGCTCAAAACAGGTTGCAAGAATGCTTGCAGATGAAGGGAGTTTATCCAAGATAATTGCAGCAGGGGCAAGATATTTCGAACCATGCTGTGGATTTTGTATAGGTGCAGGACAGGCTCCAAGAAATAACGGTGTTTCCATAAGAACCAACAACAGGAATTTCTTCGGAAGAAGCGGTACAAAGACAGCCAAAATCTACCTTGTAAGCCCTGAAACCGCTGCAGCATGTGCCCTGACGGGAAAAATAACAGATCCAAGAGATCTTGAAAAACTCTTTGGAATTTCCCATCCAAAAGTTGATATCCCTGAAAGTTTTGTAATTGACGATTCAAGAATAATTCCCCCAGCATTTGAAGGGGAAAAGGTTGAACTCTATAAGGGACCAAACATTGTGGATCCGCCATCTGGAGAGGAATTACCTCAGGAAATTTCTGGAGTTATAACTGGAAAATTTGGAGACAAAATCACCACCGATGACATTATGCCAGCTGGAAGTTTACTTAAATATAGATCAAATGTTCCAGAGTATTCAAAATATGTTTTTATGAATAGAGATCCCGAATTTGCAAAGAAATGTCTTGAAAACAAAGATAAGGGAATACATAACATCATAGTTGGAGGGGATTCCTATGGACAGGGTTCATCAAGGGAACATGCGGCACTCTGTCCCATGTATCTTGGGGTAAAGGTCGTAATTGCAAAGGCAATCGAAAGAATCCACAGGGCAAACTTAATAAATTTTGGAATAGTTCCCCTCACATTTGAAAATCCCGACGATTATGAGAAAATTGAAAAGGGTGATAAAATAAAAATTGAAAACATCAGGAAGGCACTAATTGAAAATAGTGGAAGGGTTATACTAAAAAATGAAACCAAAAATGTAGAGATACCACTGAATTTCCACCTCACAGAAAGGGAAAGAAAAATAATACTCGTCGGTGGAACAATGATGCTTGCCAAAAAATATGCTGGAATGAGTTTTAAGGAAATTGAAATAAAAGAGTAACTTCATATCAGGAGGCAGATTTATAAATTCTGCCTCCCCCACATTGCAAAAAGGTTAAAATTTCTTTTCCACTTCATTTATTTTTTGTATAATGTAAGCAGGGGAAGTCATCTTAAGGTTTAAAAAAATGTCTGAATTTATCAATTTAAAAAATAATGAAAATCAAAGTAATTCTTTAAAAAATTTAAAACTTTCACCTGAAGAATTCATAAAACTTGCAAGGAAAAACAAAATAGAGGAGTTATCTCTCAACGACATATACATATCACGCATAAAAAGAAGATATTATCTCATTAAAGAGGAGGGGAAAGAATTTTCTCTCGTAGAAATTTCTCCAATAATAAAAAAATATCTAAATGAGGTAAATGAACTTAAAAGTATAAGGAAATTTATAGATCACCTTCCAATAGGAATATACCACACAGATATAAATGGGAAAATTTTTGAAATAAACAAATACTTTTATAAAATGATGGAATTAAAAAATAATTCACCTGATAATTTAAATGCCTGTACATTTTACCCCGATAAAAAAGATAGAGAAAACATTATAAAAAAAATAAAGAGTGGTAAATTAGAAGTTCTCGAATACCAGTTAATTAACAAGTCTGGTAAAAAATTATGGGTAAGAGATTATGTTATAAAGTATCGAAATCAATTTTATGGGGTTTTAGTGGACATAACCCAGGAAAAAGAATATAAGAAAAAACTTGAAAAAAAAGACATGATCTTGAGCACCATATCAAAGGGTATAAAAAAACTTCTAACACTGCCATATGAAGAAGATGTTTTTAGTGAGGTGATAAAATCCCTTGAAAAAGTTATTGATGCTGACAGAATAAGTATTCTGGAATTTTCTACAAAAAATAATGAAGTAATTAGAAGGGCGGTACACACCAAAAGAGATCTAACTATTGAAGAAATGTTTCCACAACAAAACTACAAATTTGAAAAATGTGTATCAAAATTAAGGGAAAAGGACTATTTAATAAATCCTGAAGAAATATATACAAAAAATATTAAAAAGCCTAAAACCTCACTAATCCTTCCTTTAAAAGATGGAGATAATCTGTGGGGGATTTTCCTTTTTGAAAATTTTTTAAAAGAAAAAGAATGGAGCGAAGAAGAAATTGAAGCACTTAAAATAAGTTCAGATCTTTTTAGAATAGCAATTTTACAGAGAAAAATTTTAGATAAATTAATAACACAATCGATATCTGACGATTTAACCGGTCTTCACAATAGAAGAGGTTTTTTCAACAAAGCAAATCACTTTCTAAACAATTTTAACAAGAAAACCGCATTTCTATTTTTTATAGATTTTGACAATCTAAAAAAGATAAATGATACCTTTGGACACATGGAGGGAGATAAGGCATTAAAAGAAGTATCTAAAATATTAAGAAGCATATTTAGAAAAAAAGATTTAATAGCAAGAATTGGGGGCGATGAATTTGTGGTATTAACTGATGTGGAAAAAAAAGAAGATGCAGAAAATTTAAAAAAAAGAATCAATGAAAGGATAAAGAAAATAAATAAAACCCTGAAATATCCCTATAAGTTATCAGTTAGTATTGGTGTTGCAAAATATGATCCAGACAAAATAAAAACAATTGATGAATTGTTAATTGTCTCTGACAGGAACATGTATATGGAAAAAAAGAATAAACAAAAAGAAGGGGAGAAAAAATAATCTCCCCTGAATATTTTAATGTCTCCTCAATTCATAAATTATTACTCCAACTGGATATCTATAGGAGGGCTTTCCTATGTAGTAGGCCTTTCCCCTAACCTTTATTCCACCATTTTTATTATATCTACTTCTTCTCTTTGAATATTTTAAATATTTTTTATAGACTTCAGAACCCTTTAAAATATATCCAAAAACATACTTTCTGGTAAAATCTGATTCTCCCGGTTTTAAAAATTTTACGCAGATATAATCAGATCTTGGGGCATCTTTTAAAAAGTAATCATATCCACTGCTTCCAATTCCAGCATAAAACTCAACGGGCTCTCCTTTAAATGTCTTACCTCTGTTTGATACGCTAAAGACATCAAAGTCAACCTGTGTGTAACTTAAAGGTGTATTTTTAACTTCACCTGAGGAGTATTTCTCAAAATTTTTATTTATAACCACTCCCTTTTTAGTAGAGGAAACTAAATTCGGAATAATCTTATTTAAAGGATATGGCATACCCCAGTTTTCTCTTGCAGAAGCCCTTTCAGCCTGAAGAGGAAGCCCGAGGATACTTCTCAACTGATTCATTGCATCCATATTGAGTTTACCTGGCTTAGATGCCACAAAATTTGAAAATTTCTCAAAAAACCACCTATCAGGTTTTATTCCTGGATTTATATCACTATTGCCACCTGCATCCATTAACATATAACTCTCTGGATCATCGTTTAAATCATCCACATCTTCCTTTTTCCATACAACAAGATTTTTTCCATCCTCATCCATATATGCATAGTACCCACCCTGACATTGATAAAAAATGTTATTTTTTAATATTGTAAAATCATTTCCAAAAGTATTACTTACCCCATATCCTGCTTCTCCTCCCTCGGTTAAGAAGAAGGCAAAAATGTTATCTTCAATTATTGCTTTTCCATTTTTACCAATAAAAACACCATATGATCCACCCTTTCCCGGTTGAAACCATCCAAATAGAACTGTATTATTCTTAATTAAAATTTCTGAATCTGGTTGAGCGCTTCTCGTACTAATGGCTGTATAGAATGTATTTATTATAAAATTGTTTGAAATTTCATTTTCCTTTCCCTGCCACTTTACATATATTCCATCCCCATAGGGATTTAAAAGTATACAATTTCTTATCTTTATATTTCTGCTATATGCTTTGAAAAGAGAACCTTTCCACGATTTTTTCGGTAAAATCTTACTCCTATCGGGAGCATAGGCATTTCTACTTTCAGAATTCAAAACAAAGCCATCCACTACAAGTCCGCTGTGATCATTTCTATAATCTCCCTCTATTATACCTTCTCCAAGTCCTGTAAAACCTCCTCTATAATCCCTTGCCCTTTCTAAAATGGTAAAATATTTAAAGGGGTTTCTCTGGGAAAAATCTCTATTGTATCCTCCCACAAGTTTTAAATCTGGAACACCTATGGTAAAATTTCCACATCCACCTTTCCCATAGTAATGCCCTTCAGCAACATGAATTACACCACCTCTGACTGCCTTCTTAATGGCTTTCCATAACTTTCCATAAGGGGCTTCTTTAGTCCCATTACCAGTTGCACCTTCTTACATAGATATCTTTAGAAATGGGAAAAATAGAGAGTAATAAAAAAATTGACAGAAAATATAAAAATCTTTTAAGCATACAACATACATCCAATAAGAAACTAACTATAAATTCATTGAAAACTGATAAAAATTGTACCAAAATTTTTAGGTTTTAATTGAAAAATATATTTCTCAATCAAAAATTTATATGTTAAATCTACTTAAGTTCAAAAATTTAATTTCCCTATTTTTACATGAAAAAGCGGCAAAAAATCTCATGAAAGATAAAAATGTTTAATTATAAGATATCAATATTCATTCCTCCACATCTAAAAACTTGACAATTTGTTGATTTTAAAATATTTTTTAAAATCAACTTTTTTGAGAGGTAATTTTATTATGAAATATTCCAATTTATTTGCTCCCACACTCAGGGAAGTTCCGGCAGATGCCGAAGTCCCAAGTCACATACTACTTTTAAGAGCAGGTTTCGTAAGACAACTTGCTTCCGGGATTTACAGTTACTTTCCCCTTGCATGGAAAACACTTACCAAAATAATAAACATAATAAGAGAAGAAATGGAAAAAATAGGAGCTCAGGAATTTTTACTTCCAGCAATTCATCCTGCTGAAATCTGGAAAGAAAGTGGTAGATGGGAAATAATGGGTGATAACATGTTTAGACTCAAAGACAGGTGGGAAAGGGACATGTGTCTGGGAATGACCCATGAGGAAATATTTGCCCACATAGCCTCAAAGGAGTTAAAATCCTATAAGGAATTGCCACAGATATGGTATCAAATTCAGACAAAATTCAGGGATGAACCCAGACCCAAATCTGGATTACTCAGGGTAAGACAATTTATAATGAAGGATTCCTATTCCTTTGACATAGATTGGGATGGACTTTCCAAAAATTATGAAAAACACTATGAAGCATATCAGAGAATTTTCAAAAGATGTGGTTTAAAATTTCTCATTGTGGAAGCCCATTCCGGAAGCATGGGAGGAAGTTTTTCCCATGAATTTATGGTTGAATCAGATGCGGGAGAGGATTTAGTAGCAAAATGTAGTAATTGTAAATATTGTGCAAATCTTGAGAAAGCCACAAGTATAATAGAAGAAATAGTTGATAGTGAACCTGAAAGCGATGAACCCATCAAGGTACACACTCCCGGTAAAAAAAGCATAGCAGAAATTGAAGAGTTCCTAAAAGTTCCTGCAAGAAATCAGATAAAAACGCTGATATACATTGTGGAATCTGAGCCCATAATAATTCTTTTAAGGGGAGACCATCAACTAAATGAAGCAAAACTTGAAACAGTTCTAAAGACAGGTACCTTCAGACCCGCCACAGAAGAAGAAATAAGAGAAATAATGGGGGCAAATGCGGGGAGTTTAGGCCCTGTAGGAGTAAAAAATATAAGGATAATAGCGGATCTTGCCCTTAAGGGAAGAAAAAATATGACCACAGGTGCAAATGAAACAGACTACCACATTCAAGGGGTCACACCTGAAAAGCACTTTAATGCTGAATACTACGATTTGAGAAATGTGGAGGAAGGAGATCTCTGTCCAAAGTGCAAATCCCCATTAAAACTTGTAAAAACAATAGAAATAGGACATATTTTCAAATTGGGGACAAAATATAGCGAAGCAATGGGAGCATATGTTCTGGATAAAGATGGAAAAAAGGTACCCATTGTTATGGGAAGTTATGGTATTGGAGTTGAAAGAATAATGACTTCAGCAATAGAACTATATCATGACAAATATGGAATCATTTTTCCCATAACCATAGCCCCATTTGAGGTTGCAATAGTACCTGTAAGTAATAAGGATGAAAAACAGATGGAAATATCTGAAGAACTTTACAACAAACTTAAAAATATGGGTATAGATGTTTTACTTGACGATAGAAGTGAAAGGATTGGGGTTAAATTAAATGACATTGACCTGATAGGTATCCCCATTAAAATCGTCATAGGGCCAAAGAAAATAAAGGAGGGAAAAGTGGAAGTTGTCTTAAGAGATGGAAGTGAAAGATTTGATGTGGAAATCGAAGATGCAGTGGAAAAGGTCACCTTTAAAATTGAAGAACTTAAGAAAAAGATTGAAAATTCATAGGAGGATATCGTGTGGCTTGACAATGAATTTATTGAAATACTGATAGTAAATAATGACAGGAAAATTAAGATAAAAAGGGATACCTCACTCCTTGAAATACTTGAGATTTCAAAATTTAAAAAGGAAATCCCCATTGTTGCTGGTAAAATAAACAACAGGCTAACAAATTTAAGACACAAACTGAGACAAAATTCAAAAGTTGAGTTTATTTCCCTTGTACATCCAGAAGGATTTAGAGTTTACCAGAATTCAATAAGTTTTTTACTGAGAATGGCTGTAAGTGAGATATTTCCAAATTACAGACTTAAAATAGAACACTCAATAAGCAAAGGTCTTTACTGTGAGATAATAGATAAAAAGTTAAATGAAGAGGATATAAAGAAAATCAAGAAAAAAATGAATGAATATGTGGAATATGATCTTCCCATTGAAAAGATAAAAACATATCTGGATGAAGTAAGGGATTTTTTCAAAAGAACAAATCAGGAAGACAAAATTAGGCTTTTTAAATATAGCAACCCCCATACAATTGATATTTACTACTGTGGGAATTATAAGAATTATTCAGATTGCCCACTGGTTTCTTCCACAGGGGTATTAAAATCCTTTGACATACATCACTTTGAAAATGGTTTTATTGTGGTTACCCCTGAGCCATATAGTGATGCATCCGTTCCAGAGTTTATTCCTCAAAAAAATCTCTTCTCCGTCTTCCACGAATATGAATCCTGGCTTAGAGCACTACAACTTGAGGATATAGGGGCTTTAAATGAATTGATAGTAAATGGAAAAGAAGATGAGGTTATCTGGACAAGTGAATCCCTGCACGAAAAAAAATTCTCTCAAATTGCAGATGGAATTAAAGAAAGGGATGCCTCAATAGTTTTAATTGCAGGGCCTTCCTCCTCAGGAAAAACCACATCCTCAAAAAGACTTTCAATACACTTAAGGGTAAACAATATCTCCTCATTCCCAATTTCACTTGATGACTACTTTTTAGACAGAGAAAAAACACCCAGAGATGAAAAAGGAGACTACGACTTTGAAAGTTTATACGCATTGGATTTAGATCTTTTAAGGGAACACTTTGAAAAGATAATAAAGATGAAGCCAATAAAACTCCCAAAGTATAACTTCCACACGGGAAAAAGAGAGTGGCGTGAAGGCACATTTAAAAGAGAAAAAAATCAGGTGGTTATCTTTGAAGGAATACATGCCATAAATCCTGAATTAATAAGGGACATACCCTCTGGAAAAATAGTAAAAATATATATTAGTCCACTTACCACACTCAGTATGGATGACCACAACAGAATTCCAACTACAGATGTAAGACTTTTGAGAAGAATCGTAAGAGATTACCTTTTTAGAGGTTATAGCGCACTTGAAACACTTAAAAGATGGGACTCTGTGAGAAAGGGAGAACAAAAATATATATTTCCTTATCAAAATGATGCCGATTTCTTCTTTAACTCAGCGCTTGTCTATGAACTTGCAGTTTTAAAAAGATACGCTGAACCACTTTTATACAGAATAAGCAGTGAATATCCAGAATACAGTGAGGCAAGAAGATTACTTAAATTTTTATCCTATTTTCAGGACATAAATCCAGATCAGGTACCATCAACTTCAATTTTGAGGGAATTTATCGGAAAAAGTGGTTTCAGGTATTAATTCCACTCTATAGATTTCTCCATAGAGAGATCTTTTCAACAAATGGGAATTAATAGAAAAGTTTTTTTCTCTAAAATTATGTGGAACCTTAAATGAAACAAAATTTTCTTTAATAATTAGAAAATCTCTTATACCTATTTTGTAAAATATTTGCATAAGACTACTAAATCTACTCCCATTTTCAGATAGATATATTTCTCTACCGTCAAAAAAAGTTGCAAGATCCATGGCAGTATTTTTATAAACTGTCAAAAATGTTTTTTCCTCCCTGCTCTTTAAAACTTTTATGAGGTTTTCATACTTATAATTTACATTTAAACAGTAAAATTTAACTGATGTAAAAGTATTTAGAGGTAAAGAAATCAAATTCAAAACCACAAATAGAGTAAGAAAGATTTTCTTCGCATTACCGGTTAAATCCTTATAGAAAAATATAAAAATTAAAAATGAAATCAGTACAAATGGCAAAAAATATCTGATACCCCATTGAGCCCCTCCACTGTTGGGCAACCATAAAACTGTTAAAACCGGGATTATCAATAAAAAAAGGAAATAAAAAAGATTTTTTTTAGATAGAAAAGGTAAAAAGAAAAATGTTAAAAGATAAAATGGAGAAAACTTTAAAAATTTCAAAAAAATGTCTTTGAAAATAAAAGAAGATGTTTTGAGTTTCAACATTAAATATGAAAAAAGGCTGATATCTTTATAAATTCCAATTTTTTCAAATATTTGTAAAGATCTAATACCAGAGGGAACACCAAAAAGTAATGTATTTACCAAAAAATACAAGGATAAAAATAAGATTGTATAGATAAAAAATCCAATTTTTTTCTTTAAAAGAGAGTAAATCAGCAGAAAAAACGCAACAAGTAAAATCTCTGGACGAAATAGATAAGATAAGGTCAAAAAAAATGCTGTAAAAAATTGATTTTTAT
>JAMOQF010000111.1 GCA_027064125.1 Acidobacteriota bacterium | reverse complement strand
ATCTTTACTCTCACACCTTATCTCAAGTCTATCCTCATTTTTCTTAAGGGAGTATAAAATTCTCTCTCTGGCTATCTCAATGGAGTTAAAATTCCCTCCACTAAAATCTATCCTTATTACAGGATATTTTTCATCCCAGTTCCACTTATCGTAGATGTATAACCCCTTAAATAATTCCTTCCTTCCTTCAAATAAACACTTCATGGTATCAATGGTAAGTGTCTTTCCAAATCTCCTGGGGCGGGAGAGGAAGTAGTATTTTCCACCTTCAACAATTTTTAAAATGTGCTCTGTCTTATCCACATATATGCAACCTTTATTTATTATCTCCTCTAAACTGTTATATCCAGTGGGAAGTTTCTTCATCTTTTCCTCCATGGGGTAAAATTTCTAACTCAATTTTAACACATCTAAGAACATTTAAAAAGGAGGCAAACAGAAATGCAGGCATTTATCCTTACTTAACCATGCCTGACACAGTTGACCTGAGATTAATCTGAAAATTCCCCCTTTAAAATTTAGAAACATTTAACTTTTTAAAATTTAAAATGGAAATTTGGAAGATTTTTTGCTATAAATCAACTTAAAATCTTCATTCAGGAGTTTTATATGGGAAATTCCACTCTTCTCAAAGAAAAGTTTAATCCCGAACCGCTAAAGGAGGTTCTTAAGGAATATGAAGGTGAAAAGGGCGTTTTGATCCCACTTCTTCAAAAAACACAGGAACTCTATGGATATGTCCCACCAGAGGCAATGGAAATGATATCTGAATTTACCTCAATCCCTGTAAGCCAGATCTATGGGGTTGTGACCTTTTATGCTCAGTTTAGGTTAAAGCCTGTTGGGAAACATTTAATAAGGGTTTGCCATGGGACTGCATGTCATGTGAGTGGTGCGGAAAAGGTAACCGATGCCATAGTGAATTTTTTAAATGTAGAGCCTGGGGATACCACTGAGGATGGTTTGTTTACACTTGAGACCGTTGCATGTCTTGGTTGCTGTTCACTTGCCCCGGTTATGATGATTGATGATGAAACCTATGGCAGGCTTGATGAAAAAAAGGTGAGAAAAATTCTTCGTCAATATAAATCCAAAAATTGAGGTGGAGGTGTAGGTGATGGAAACTCAAAAAAGAAAAATAGTAATTGGATATGGAAGTTGCGGAATTGCAGCCGGGGCCAATAAGGTTTATGATAAGTTGAGAGAAATTGTGGACAGAGAAAAAATAGATGTGGAAATATCTGAAACTGGATGTATAGGTATGTGTTTTAGAGAAGTCCTTGTTGAGGTAAGGGAGCCAAATGGGGATAGTTTCATATATGGGGATGTTACCCCCGAAAGGGTTGAAAAGATAATTGAATCACATATAAAAAATAACACTCCAATAGATGAATGGATTGTAAAGAGCAATAAAGTTGAGGGAAGTGAGAATAAGTTTTTCTCAAAACAGATGAGAATAGTTTTGAGGAATTGTGGAGAGATAAATCCTGAGAGTATAGACGATTATATTGAAAGGGATGGTTATAAGGCCCTTGAAAAGGTTTTAAAGGAATTAAGTCCTGAGGATGTTATAGATAAGATATATAAATCTGGATTGAGAGGTAGAGGGGGCGCAGGATTTCCCACAGGGCTCAAGTGGAAATTTACAAGGCAATCACCTGATCCAGTAAAATACATGGTTTGCAATGCAGATGAAGGCGATCCAGGGGCCTTTATGGATAGAAGTGTCCTTGAAGGAGATCCCCACAGTGTCCTTGAGGGTCTCACAATTGCAGCCTATGCCATTGGCGCTTCAACGGGCTATATCTATGTAAGGGCTGAATATCCTCTTGCCGTGAAGAGACTTAAAATCGCCATTAAACAATCCCATGAGAGGGGATTTTTGGGAAAGAATATTTTGGGAAGTGATTTTTCCTTTGACATTAAAATTAAAGAGGGGGCAGGTGCCTTTGTGTGTGGTGAGGAAACCGCTTTGATAGCCTCAATTGAAGGCAAGAGGGGGATGCCAAGACTTCGTCCACCCTTTCCCTCTGCAAAAGGACTCTGGGGACATCCCACATGTATAAATAATGTGGAAACGCTTGCAAATATTGCCTGGATAATCTTAAATGGTGAAGATACCTATGCAAAAATTGGGACCGAGAAGAGCAAGGGTACAAAGGTTTTTGCCCTTGCTGGAAAGATTAAGAAGGGGGGATTAATTGAAGTCCCAATGGGTATAACTTTGAGAGAGGTGATCTACGATATAGGTGGAGGAATAAAAGGGGATAGGGAGTTTAAGGCAGTTCAGATGGGTGGACCTTCAGGTGGTTGTATTCCCAAATCACTCATAGATACCCCTGTTGACTATGATTCCCTTACAAAGACAGGGGCAATAATGGGTTCTGGTGGAATGGTTGTAATGGATGAAACCACCTGTATGGTCGATGTTGCAAAGTTCTTTTTAAATTTTACTCAGGCTGAATCTTGTGGAAAATGCACATTTTGTAGGGTTGGTACAAAGAGAATGCTTGAGATTTTAACAAGGATAACAGAAGGTGAGGGAAAAGAGGGAGATATTGAACTCCTTGAAGAACTTGCCGAGAAGATAAAAAAGAGTTCACTCTGTGGGCTTGGTCAGACTGCTCCAAATCCAGTTCTCACCACCATTAAATATTTTAGAGATGAATATGAGGCACATATCAAAGATAAAAAATGTCCTGCACACAAGTGTAAAAAACTTCTTACCTATACAATTATTCCCGATAAGTGTACCGGTTGTACTGCCTGTGCTAAAGGATGTCCTGTGGATGCAATATCTGGAGAGGTAAAGCAGGTGCATGTCATTGATCAGGATAAATGTATAAAATGTGGTGAATGCGTAACAAGATGTAATTTTGATGCAATAAAAGTGGAATAAAAATTTTTTGGGGAGTTTAAAATGGAAAAAATAAAGATATACCTTGATGGAAAAGAAGTTTTAGCAAATCCAGGAGAAACAATTTTAGAAGTTGCAAAGAGAAATGGAATAGATATTCCAACCCTTTGCCACGATCCACGACTTGAGCCCTTTACTTCCTGTTTTGTGTGTGTGGTTGAGGTTGAAGGTGCCAAGGGTTTTGTACCAAGTTGTGCCACAAAGGTCACAGATGGAATGAAGATAACTACAAATTCTGAAAATGTATTAAAAACAAGGAAAATGGCCCTTGAACTCCTTGCCTCAAATCACTATGCAGATTGCCTGGGCACATGTAAAATGACCTGTCCTGCAGGTGTAGATGTACAGGGGTATATTGCCCTCATTGCAATGGGAAGATATTCAGAGGCGGTGAGTTTAATTAAGGAGACAAATCCCTTTCCTTCAGTTTGTGGAAGAGTCTGTACAAGACCTTGTGAGGGAAAGTGTAGAAGAAATAATGTGGATGAACCTGTGGCAATTGACTACCTCAAAAGATATGCCACAGATTTAGATATGAATTCTGAACATCCCTTTACACCTACTCCCAAGCCACCAACAGGGAGAAAAGTGGCAATTATTGGGGGAGGTCCTGGAGGGCTTTCAGCAGCATATTATCTCGCCCTTGAGGGACATTCTGTAACCGTATTTGAGGCAAAGGAAAAGGCAGGAGGAATGTTGAGATATGGAATTCCACCCTATAGATTGCCCGATGAAATACTTGACTATGAAATAGATTCCATTTTAAAACTTGGTGTGGAACTAAAGACAAATACCGCCTTTGGAAGAGATTTTACACTTGAAGATCTTAAAAGGGATGGCTATGAGGCAATTTTTATAGGTATTGGTGCCCAGAAATCCATGAAAATGAATATAAAGGGGGAAGAGGCAAAGGAGGTTATGGCAGGGATTGAATTTTTAGAACAGGTAAATGGGGGAAAAATTAAATCCATCAGTGGAAGGGTTGCAGTTGTTGGTGGTGGAAACACTGCTATAGATGCCGCAAGAACCTCTGTAAGGCTTGGTGCCGATGAAGTTATAATGATTTATAGAAGAACCAAAAAGGAGATGCCAGCCCACCACAGTGAAATAGAAGAGGCTGAAAGGGAAGGGGTGAAAATTCAGATTTTAACAAATCCCGTTGAATATCTTCTTGATGAAAATGGGAAATTGAGGGGAGTAAGATGTATCAAGATGAAGTTGGGAGAACCCGATTCAAGTGGCAGGAGGAGACCCATCCCCATAGAGGGATCGGAATTTGATATGGAAGTTGACTGGGTTTTTGAGGCAATTGGACAGAAACCTGATCTGGATCTCTTTGCCACCTCAGAACTTGGGAAGAAACTTGAATTTACTCCCTGGAAGACAATAAAGGCAGATCCAGATACCATGGCAACAAATCTTGAGGGAATATTTGCCGGTGGAGATGCCCTAACAGGAGCAGCAACTGCCATTGAGGCAATTGCTGCAGGACAGAAGGCTGCAAAGTCAATTCATTCCTATCTCACAAAGGGAAAAATTGAAAGACTTAAAAAGCCCTTCATCAGCATGAGGGAAAATTTAAATCCCGACCTCTCAAAGGAAGAATTTGAAAGATTTCCGAAGATTCCAAGAAATGATATGCCCATGCTTCCCGTTGAAAAGAGAATCAATTCCTTTGATGAAGTTGAACTTGGATATACTGAAGATCTTGCAATGGCTGAGGTAAAGAGATGCCTTGAGTGTGGATGTCAGGCATTTTTTAACTGTGAACTTCAGAAACACTGCACAGAATATGAAGTTGAACAGGGAAAATTTAGAGGAGAATACCACGCGGTACTGCCGGATGAATCCCATCCCTTTTTGAGACTTGATATGAATAAGTGTATTCTCTGTGGTAGATGTGTGAGAATATGTGAGGAAGTTGTAGGTATTGCCGCTCTTGGCTTTGTAAAGAGAGGGTTTGATGCCTATATAAAACCTGCTCTTGAAAAACCACTCCTTGAGACACAGTGTATTTCATGTGGAAACTGTGCCGATACCTGCCCCACAGGTGCAATAACTGAGAAGGTTGATGCCCCAAAACCTGGACCCTGGAATTTGCCCACCATCTATTCTACCTGTACCTTCTGTGGCGTTGGATGTGGTGTGGGACTTCAGGTAATTGGAGATAGAATTGTAAAAATAATCTCAAATAAGGAAACGATACCAAATGATGGTGGAAATCTCTGTGTTAAGGGTAGATTTGGATTCAGGGTTTTAAATTCACCAGATAGACTTATAAAGCCGATGGTAAAAGATGGTGGAGATTTTAAGGAGACTGATTTTAACTCTGCCTATGACCTCATTGGAAAAAGGATTAAGGAAATAGTTGAAAAATATGGAAGTGAAAGTGTTGCTGTGCTTGGCTCTTCAAGGTTTACCCTTGAGGAAAATTATCTCATTCAAAAATTTGCAAGAAAATATCTGGGTACTTTAAATGTGTTTACCCTTTCTGCCATCAACAAATATGATGTAAATGAATATTTTGTAAAATTCCCAACCACAACCTATGAAGGACTCCTTGACTCTGATGTGATTTTTGTCTCAAATGTGGAAACCATAAAGAGTTATCCAGTTTTTGATTTTAAATTAAAGAAGGCAAAAAATAAGTTAAATAGAAAAATTGTCCTCTTAAACCCCCAGAAATCCAATCTGGATAAATTTACAATTTTTTCAAAACATCTGCCGCCAGAGGCATATTTACCCTTATACCAACTCTTAATTAAAGAGGTTGTGGATAAAAAACTCTACACTGTAGACATGGATTCCTTTGAAAATGGCAAAGAGTTTTTAAATTGGGTAAATTCCTTAAATAGAGATGAATTGATAAAGAGTGCCCATGTAAGTGAAGATGACATTTCCAAATTGATTGATATTTTAAAGAGTGGAAAGGTTACCTTTGTATATGACAGGGAAAATAGTGCGCTGAAATTTGCTGCAACAGTTTTTAACCTTGCAAAACTCCTTGGAGCAGATGTTCTACCTTTAATTGGAAAGTGTGGCGCCCAGGGTGTTTTTGAATCGGGAGTGTTGCCAGATTTTCTACCCGGTCAGATTCCCCTTTTAAGTGAAGATGGGAAGAGTATGGTGAAGGAACTCTGGGGTATTGATGTTGGTGGAACTCCCCTTTCCTATGTGGAATTTTCAAATAGACTTGAAAGTGGTAAAATTAAGGCCCTCTTTATCTTTGGAGAGGATCCCGTTGGTTGCCAGAAAAGTGGTGAGAGTTTTGCAGATGTTCTAAAAAATGTGGAATTTTTAGTTGTTTCAGATCTCTTTAAAACTGAAACCGCTCAATTAGCAGATGTCCTGCTACCTGCTGCATCATTTGCTGAAACCTATGGAATATTTGTAAATTCAGAAAGAAGGGCTCAACTTGTGAGAAGGGCAATGGAGCCAAAATCGGGGAAAGACAACATTGAAATAATTTCAGATCTCTGTGCACTTTTTGAAAATGGAAGTAGAGAAACGCTTGATGGGGTGAGAGAGGAACTCTTTAGATTCTACCCTGAATTAAAGGACCTTGTGGAGAGTGAAGATGTTAAAGGAGTAGTTTTAAAATCGAGGGCCAATGATTTCTTGAAGAAAAATAGATTTGCAGAGGCAAAGGATTACTTTAAGCCGCCATATCTCTTTATGATGGCAAATGATATAAATGGGAAGAGACTTTCAAAGATGCTTAAAGAATTAAAAATAGTTAAACCTCCCAAAAAATAAAAAATCCCCCCGGAAGGGGGGAACTTTTCCTATGAAATACACAGTAGTTATCCCAAGTTATAATTCAAAGGAGACAATTGGAAGTTGTCTTGAAAGTATTTTCAATTCACTTAAAAGGTCTTCCATTGATGTGGAAATATTTGTGGTGGATTCTTCAAATGATGGGACTTCAGATTTTGTGAGAAAAATTTTTCCCCAGGTGAACCTCATAAGGTTTGATAAACAGACCTATCAAAGTAGGGCGAGGAATGTAGGTGCCAGACAGGGAAGAGGGGAGTATATTGTCTTTATAGATTCTGACTGTGTGGTGTCAGAAGATTACTTTAAAAATCTGGATGAAATAGTAAAAAAATATGGTGATGAATATGGTGGGTTTGGTGGAAAGACCTTAAATGGAACGCCAGAGAGTGTTGTTGGAAGTGTGATGTATTTTCTACAGTTTAGAGATTTTTTGTGGGAAAGAGAAGTAGAGGTTAGAAATATTCCAGCCACAAACATTATTTACAAAAGAGATCTATTTTTAAAAGAGGGAGGATTCAACGAAGAACTTGCCTCCTCTGAGGAGACCCTTTTTAACTTAAATTTTTCAGAAAAGTATAGGTTGTTTTTTTCTCCATCCATCTATGTTTATCATTCAAACAGGAAAAATTTGAGATCCTTTCTTTTACATCAGATAAAAAATGGATATAACTTTCAGAAATTTAAAACCCTCTTTAACTATGGTGGTAAACTTTCCAATACACCCATTTTAATTCCCCTTTTCCCCATTTATAGATTTTTAAGGTCTGTAAAAGTAATTTTTAAAGTGATAAGTCCCATAAAATTAATACCATTTTCCATTCTCTTTTTCCTCGGGCTCATTTTTTACTCCCTGGGTGAAATCTCCTTTTTCTTTAAGGGGGATGGATATGATATCAATAGATTGTAGAGAATATACAGGATTACCACTAAAGAGATAAGTGATAGGATATCTGTTCTACTGTGATCGTAATAAAAATTAACCAGATACCTTCCCCTTTTTAGAAATATGCCTGAAAAACCATAGTTTACAGAGCATTTTTCAACTTTAAATCCATTTACCTTTATCTTCCAGGTAGGGGATCTTGTGGTGTTAAAAATTAAAAAACCATCCCTAAGGAGGTTTACCTCAAGTACTACACTGTTTGGGGTTTCACTTAAAATTTTTAAGTATTCCTTATCCTTTATTGAAAGAGGATGGTAGTTCTTGAATCTGTTTTTACAGTTTATGACATCTCTTTTATCTATTAGTGTGTATAAATTAAATTCATTAACTCTTTCAAAGGTGTAATTGTGGGATATCTTAAATCTATTTGAGGCGTTTTCTATTTTGTAGAGGTTTACCTTATGTGATGCACCTATTTCAAAACTTTTAATTAAATTGTATCCTTTAATATTTAAATTAGCAGGTGTTATGAAGTATTTTACACCGCTTTTTCCAAAAATTATCCTTCTTTCGATGGGATTTATCTTCTTTAAAAATTTATACATGTTTACTGAAAAAGGACTTTCAAGTCTGTCAAGGGTTGTGTTGTATAAATAGTAAAAACCGTCCACTATCCCATAGAAGGCAACGCCACATTTTTCACTTATTATGTAGTCATCTAAAAGATATTTTCCATTTCTGGATGAGAGGGAATAAATATATGGATTAAAGGCTATGTAGTAATTTTTTTTGTCTTTATCATTTTTTTTGAGATGGGTCAAGATGGGGCTTTTTGCAAGTAGATTTTTAGAAGGAGTGAAATTTAGAATAAATTTATTCCCAAAAAATAGGGAGATGGAAACTAAGAAAAATATTATGCCGGGAAATATCTTCTCATTTTTTCTAAAAAGTAAAATTGTTGTAATAAATAAAAAAAGTATAAGTGGCGTAAAGTATCTGCCCTTTAGGTAAATTGGATGGATTGAAAGAAGTAAAAGAATTGGAATTATGGGGTATATCCAATTTTTTCCTCTCCTTTCTAAAAATTCCTTAAGGCCAAGAATTGAAAGAATTATGATTAAAAATGAAGTTGCCATTAGAAATTTTGAAAAATATCGTCCCCTATTCAGCAGGGGAATGAGAATGAAGAGTTTGGGAATTGGCTTAAAATAGTGTCCCATTGAAAATATAAGTAAAATTGTTGTGGATAAAAATAAAATGAAGGCCTTCTTTTTTTTAAAAAAAAGTGAGTAAATTGAAAAATATAAGGGAATTACCCCCAAAAAAATGGAAAGGAAAAAGGGGAATCTTCCATTTAATGTTTTTCCTCCAGTGTAGGAAGAGATTTCAAATTTTTTAAAGTCAATGTTAAAGAGATTTGGAATGAGAAGATTTTCTAAAAAAAGGGGATGTGTGTCATATAATTTATTTTCTATCAGATTTTTTTCCCTTTCCCTGTAGGAATTTTTGTAAACCCTATATCCCTCGTATAAAAATGGGGAGGCAATTGTTATGGAAAGTATTGTGGATAAAATTAGAGGTGCAACTAATTTTTTTATGGGAATTTTTTTCTCACTGAAGATATAGAGTGTAATCAGTGTAATAAATAGTGAAAAGAAGAATATGGGCTCAAAGAGGGTAAGAATTATCCCAAGTGAAAGGGAGAAGAGGGAAATATTTTTAAAGTTTTTCTCAGAGATAATATTTAGAAAAAGTATGGAAATCAAAGGAAAAAAGAGAATGTATGGCACGTAATTTAAAATTATAAAGGAGGATAGGACAACACCGGAGAGGGAGTAGATTACTCCCCCCATGAAGGAGAGAAAATTTGAAAAGTTTAATTTCCTTAACAATTTGTAAAATAGAATTGAACCTGCCATATGGTGTAAAAGGAGAAATAGATTCATATTGAAAATACATGGAAAAGGGAGTAATTTTATGAGAATTGATGGGGGATAAAATATCATGTAGTTTGAGTTTCCAGCAGCAATTTGTCCACCCGCAAGGTATGGATTCCAGAAGGGGAATATACCCTTTTTCAGGGAATCTTCCACAAAGCACCATAGGGGATAGTGGAAATTAAAGAAATCCCTTAAAAAAAGTGTTTTACCCATAAATATTGGGAGAAATAGAAAAATGGAAATAATGGGCAAAATGTAGTGGGGATATTTACTTTTAAGATGAAGTGTGATATTTCTACTCATAGACTTTATTATACAGGGGTGTTTTTATAAATGAAAGTGGTTGCTGGAATTCTTGCAGGTGGTATTGGAAGCAGGGTAGGGGCTAAACTTCCAAAACAGTTTATAGAAATTGGGGGCATTCCCATTTTAATAAGGAGTTTAAAGAAATTTTCATCATTTCAGGTGGTGGTTGCAATGAATCCAGAATGGATGGATTATGCAAAAAATCTTTTTAAAAAGTATAATCTCAAAGATATATCTCTAATTGAAGGTGGAAAGACAAGACAACTTTCTTCATACAATGCCACCTCCTTTTTTAAGGATTACAATCCGGATTATATTTTAATTCACGATGCCGCAAGATGTTTTGTAAGGGAAAATTTAATAAGAAGATTAATTGAAAAAATTAATGGGGAAAAATTTGATGGAGTAATTCCTGTGATTTCCTCAACAGACAGTTTGGTTGAGGTGGGGGACAGTGTTAGATATCTTTCAAGGGATAAAGTGTTTAAGGTGCAGACACCACAGATCTTTAGATTTAATGTTCTTTATAATGTGCATAAAATTTTGGAAAAAAGGGGAGATGTAAACTTTACAGATGATGGCTCAATGCTTGTTGAATGTGGGTATAGAGTTGGGGTGGTTAATGGAGATCATGGAAATATAAAGATTTCCACACCCCTTGACCTTAAGATTTCACAGGAAATGGTGGGGGATGAGGGGTAGAATCTTAATTTTGACTTCGAGATTTGGTGGTGGACACTTAAGGGCTGCAGAGGAATTGAGGGATGTCTTCAGTGAGATGGGATGGATGGCAGATATATTTGATCCCTTTCTGGTAAACAAAAAAAAATATTCTTTGCTACAGAAACTCTATAGACTTGTGAGCATAAAAATACCATTTATCTGGGGTTTACTCTTTTATCTCACAGATAAGTTCCAATTTTTTCAATATTTTTTTGAAAAGGATAAAAAAATTATAGGTGAGATTTTGAAAAAAATAGAGGATTTTAATCCCAATTATGTCTTATCCACCTATCCCATGTTTGACAAAATTATAAATAAGAAAATTCCAGATAGAAATTTTTTATTGGGAACGGTTATTACTGATTCCATAACCATAAATAAAACCTGGCTGAGGGGGAAAAGCGATCACTATTTTGTTATAGATCCCTTAAGTAGAGAAAAATTGCTTTTGTCTGGTATCCCAAATGAAAAAATTTATGTAACTGGATTTCCCACCTCCTCTCATCCCTATTGTGGGGAGTTTGAAAAAAGAAATAAAATTTTAATTGTTCACTACAGTAAAAAAAGGGAAATTAGAAGGATATTAAAGAGTCTTACAGGTTTAAGGGATTATAAATTAGATGTCACCACATCTGGAGATGTTAAATTTGAAAGAAAATTGAAGAGAGAATTTGCTGATTTTGAGGGGATAAATATTTATCACTGGATTGATGGGTTGAAATATAAACTTGGAGAATATAGATATGTAATCACAAAGGCTGGAGGGGCAATAGTTAATGAAATTATAAATTCAGATACGGTTCCAGTAGTAGTTTACATAACCTCAGGACAGGAGGTGGGCAATGCACTCTTATTGAAGAAATACAACCTTGGGTTTGTGATATCTGGTTTAAGCAGAAAAAAGGGGGAAAGAGTTGCAAGATTGATTGGCGGAATTTCAGAAAAGGATTATGAGAAAAAGTTGGATGCAATAAGGTCCTTTCCCTATAAAAATGGAGCAAAAAAAATACTTAAATTGCTTGAAGATGAGATATCGGCAGTGCAAAACCAATTGTGTCAAAAAGGAAATACTTCCTCTGGGGATAAAGGAGGTAAAATTAACCTTTATTGAAGATTCCCGAAAGGAGTTACACCAATGAGTGATTTAATTTTTACCTGGGTTTTGGAACTTTTCAAAAACTTGATAGAAAAAATTTTATTGGAAGAAAGGGGAAAATGCCTTATGGAAGTTGTAAAAGGTGTCAGGCAAATATGTTAGGTGGATAAGAAAAAAAGACGTGGGGTCAGACCTGAATTTAAGGAATGAATTTGAGAAATGTTATGTAAAATTAAATATGTCAGGCTAAATTTACCCTCACACACAGTCCTCACCATGGGTTTATAGATAAGAAAGAGAAAGATTTTTTCTTTTCTTTTTTGTTTAGACTATTTGTTTCATAAACACTCTGAGGTCTTTAAGGCTGACAAATAAAAATAAGAAAAGAAACTCAATTCTGGAAAAAAATAAACTCTTTTAGCAAAAGGTAACGATTAAGCATCTCCATTTCACTT
>JAMOQF010000110.1 GCA_027064125.1 Acidobacteriota bacterium | reverse complement strand
TGCATCCCTCATACTACCGCCACTTTTCCTTATAACAACAGAGAGGGCTTCATCAGATATTTTAAAATTTTCTCCCTCACAAATCTTTTTCAATCTCTCAAACATCAATCCATAGGGAATTGCTTTAAAATCAAATTGTTGACATCTTGAAACTACAGTTTTAGGTAATTTATGAACTTCAGTTGTTGCAAGAATAAAAATCACATGTTCGGGAGGTTCTTCAAGTGTTTTTAAAAGAGCATTGAAAGCCTCCGTTGTAAGCATGTGCACTTCATCAATTATGTAAATCCTGAATCTTTCACTGGCTGGTTTAAAATTTATATTTTCCCTCAACTCCCTTATTTCATTTATTCCACGATTTGAAGCAGCATCAATTTCCACAACATCCAGAGATATACCTTCCTGGATTGCAATACAGGATTCACATTCATCACAGGGATAAGGTGTTGGCCCCTCCTTTCTACAGTTTAGAGCCTTTGCAAGTATCCTTGCAGTAGAAGTTTTTCCCACTCCCCTTATACCGGTAAAAAGGTACGCATGAGAGATATGGTTATTTTTTATGGAATTTTGAATAACTCTTGTTATATGTTCCTGCCCTACAATTTCATCAAACTGCCTGGGCCTCCATTTTAAAGCAATAACTCTGCCAGATCTGTCCATGATTTTACCTTTTATTGATAAGCCCCGGGATACCCACATACAGAAACTCCTTACTGCTGCTCCCTTCCGGGCCTGACAGGGTTCGGAGTTCCCATATTGAGCACCCGGAGCAAGATAAATTTTAACACAAAAAAGGTAAAAAAGAAGGAAAAATTAATACAAATAATGGAAAAATAAAAAATAGTTGTGGAAAAACTGTTGAAATTTATTTCTCTTTGAAAATAAAGGAAAGTTTAAATGTGATAAAATTGTAAATCCTTAAAAATCAATAAGTTATACAACTGCTTAAATTAATAGCATTTCAAATAAATACTTGAAAGTAAATATAAAACAAGAGTTTTCCACAGATTTTCCACAATTTTTTTAAAAATTTTTGTTTAAAAAATTAGATAAAAATAATGCCTGTCACCTTTTTTACTTTATCATTTGACTATAAATCTCCTCTAAATTAAAATAGACGTTAAAAAATTTTATGAGGAAAAGATTTAAAATGAAAAAGAAAACGGTTGTCACAAGCGCATTACCCTACGCAAATGGTCCCATACACATTGGACATTTGGTGGAGTACATACAGACAGACATCTTTGTTAGGGCACTCAAACTAAGTGGAGAAGATGTTATATACTGTTGTGCAAATGACACCCACGGAACTCCAATAGAGGTAAACGCAAAAAAGGAAGGAATTCCACCTGAAAAACTAATTCAGAGATATTTTATAGAACACAGAAGGGATTTTGAAGACTTCAACATACATTTTGATAATTTTTACACCACAAATAGTAGTGAGAACAAGGAACTAAGTGATTACATCTTCTTAAAACTAAAGGAAAATGGAGATATTTATACAAAAGAAGTTGAACTAACCTACTGTCCAAACTGCAAGAGATTTCTCCCCGACAGGTTTGTTAAGGGGAAATGTCCCTCCTGCGGCGCTGAAAATCAATATGGAGACAACTGTGAGGTTTGTAATTCTACCTACAAGCCAACTGACCTAATCGACCCTCACTGCGTTATATGTGGAACAAAACCCATCACAAAAAAATCTCTTCACTACTTTTTCAAACTTTCAAATTACTCTGAGAAATTAAAAAAATGGCTCATAGAAAATAAAAACTTACAGGAAGAGATAAAAAATTATGTACTTAACTGGATCAAAGAAGGGTTAAATGATTGGGATATTTCAAGAGATGCCCCCTACTTTGGTTTTAAAATTGTGGGAGAAGAAGATAAATACTACTATGTCTGGCTTGATGCCCCCATTGGATACATTGCAAGTACAAGGAATCTGGGAACAAAAATGGGATTTAATTATGAAGATTACTGGAAATTTGAAAATGGCAGAATAATACATTTTATTGGAAAGGATATTATCTATTTTCACTTTCTCTTCTGGCCTGCAATGCTGATGGGATCTGGTTTTAATTTACCAGAAGATATTGTGGTACATGGATTTTTAAAAATAAACAATGAAAAGATGAGCAAATCAAGGGGAACTTTTATCACAGCAAGGGATTACCTTGAAAAACTGAATCCAGAATATTTGAGATACTATTACGCAAGATCACTTTCCCGAAAACTTTCAGATATTGATCTGGACATTGAGGATTTTAAAGAGAAAATTAACCATGAACTCATAGCAAACTTTGGAAATTTTGTAAATAGAAGTTTTTCCTTCCTTTACAAAAATTTCAATGGAAAAACCTCGGAAAGGTTTAATTTTAAGGAACTTGAAGAAAAAATCCTTAAGAAAGCAAATGACGTCTTAAATTACTACAAGATGGTAAATTTTAAATCAGCCATAAAAGAAATTATGGAAATAAGTGATATGGGAAATAAATTTTTTCAGGATATGGCTCCATGGAAATTAATAAAAGAAGATAGGGAAAAAGCCCATGAGGTTCTTACCTTTTCTGTAAATATTGTAAAAATTCTCTCAATTCTTTTAAAACCTGTAATTCCAACTGTTTCAAACAAAATTGAAAGAATACTAAATCTACCACATTTAAAATTTTCAGATTTAAAATTTGATTATCTTTCAAAGGAAATTAAAAAACCTGAAATCCTATTTGAAAAACTTGAAGAAATAGATTTAATAAAAAAAGACCCTTTTACATCAGTTGACCTGAGAGTTGGTAAAGTTATTGAAGTTTTCCCCCATCCGAAGGCTGACAAACTCTTAATTTTAAAAGTGGATTTTGGAAGTGAAAAAAGACAAATAGTTGCTGGAATCAAAAAATATTATTCCGAGGAGGAATTAAAGGGCAAAAAAATAGTTGTTGTCTTCAATTTAAAACCAGCAAAGTTAAGGGGAGAAAAGAGCAATGGGATGTTGCTTGCTGCTTCAAGTGAAAATGATGTTGGGGTACTTACCGTTGACGGAAATTTGGGAGATATGGTAAGACCAGAAGGAATTGAATTTGATGGAACAGAACAAATAGATATTGAACACTTCTTAAAAGTTAATCTGGTTGGAAAAAATGGAATTGCCTACTATGGGGAAAAAGTCTTAATGTGTGGGGACAAAAAAGTTGAAATTGACAAGGGAATAAGTGGTAAAATTAAATAATTAAAATATAGCGAGGTGACGCCATGATGGAATTAAAGGAGCATTTTTTGGAACTTATTAGACAGGCCTCAACTGACCTGCCTCCCGATGTAGAGAAAAGACTGCGGGAGGCATATGAAATTGAAGATGAAGGCACTCCTGCAAAAGCAGTATTTAAGACAATTTTAGAAGATGTAGAGATGGCAAGGGAAAATTCAACTCCCATCTGTCAGGATACAGGTACAGTGAATTACTTCATATACCTTCCCGATGGAGAAAAGCAAAAACCCTATATTGAAAGCGGAATATGGGCTGCAAGAGAAGCAACAAGAAAATATTACTTAAGACCCAATGCTGTAGATCCCGTATCCGGGAAAAATTCAGGAGATAACACAGGTAAAAACGCCCCTTATTTTCACTTTACAACCTGGGATAAGGACTATGTTGAAGTGAAATTGCTACTTAAAGGTGGTGGTTCTGAAAATGTGGGAATACAGTACAAACTACCTGACATAAACTTAAATGCTGGAAGAGACATGAAAGGTGTAAAAAAATGTGTAATTGATGCAGTTTTTAAAGCCCAGGGGTATGGATGTGCACCTGGAACCATATCAGTTGGAATTGGTGGAGATAGAACAACTTCCTACATGCTTGCCAAAAAAAATCTCTTCAGAAAAATTGGATCAAAAAATGAAAACCCAATACTTGACGAAATGGAAAGAGAACTTGAAGAAAAATTAAACGCAATGGGAATAGGTCCCATGGGTTTTGGTGGAAAAACAACTGTACTTGATGTATTTATAGATGCCCAACACAGGCATCCAGCAACATTTTATGTATCAGTGGTCTACAACTGCTGGGCATATAGGAGAAAAACCATGATTATAAAAAATGGAGAGGTGAGTTATGAAAGTTAAACTAAATATACCAATTTCAGAAGAAGAAATAAGAAAGTTAAATGTAGGGGATGAAGTTTCCTTATCTGGCATAATGGTTACCGCAAGGGATATGGCACATAAACTTATGCATGAAGAAAAACCTGACTTTATAAGGAAATACCTTGAAAATGGCGTAATCTATCACTGTGGTCCAGTAATCAAAAAAGAGGGAGATGAATATAAATTTGTGGCAGCGGGTCCCACAACTTCCATAAGAGAAGAGCCCTATGAATCTGAAGTTATCTGTGAATATAAAGTAAGAGGTGTAATTGGAAAGGGGGGTATGAAGGAAAGGACAATGGATGGTCTAAAAAGATGTGGTGCAGTTTACTTCCATGCGGTTGGAGGGGCCGGTTCACTAATTGCATCCAGGGTAAAAAGGGTTATAGATGTTTTTAAACTTGAAGAATTTGGAACTCCCGAAGCCTTCTGGGTAATAGAAGTTGAAGATTTTCCCGTAATTGTCACAATGGATTCAAAGGGAAACAGTTTACACACAGAAATTCTTGAAAAATCACGCAAAGTTTATGAAGAACTGATATCTGAATAAATTTTTAAGTGTCAGGCATACTTTGTCTGGCACTTTTCCTTGACTTTTAATTGGGCCAAAATATACTTTTTAAGATTAAATACATTATCTTCAGGAGTTTAAAATGTTAAAAGATATATCCCATAAGTATAGAAACTTTATTCCTCTACACCTTGAAATTGAGGATATAAAAATCCTTGAGGAATTTGCAAAAATTCAAAGGGGAAATATTTTAAAGATGACAACAAATGCATCCTCCGGGCATCCAGGGGGTTCCATGAGTTCAGTTGACATCTACACCATTTTGTTTGCCTTTTCGGACTTCACTCCTGAAAATTTTAACTCCCTAAATAGAGATAGAATAGTGATAAGCCATGGGCACACTTCTCCCGGTGTATACTCAGTTCTGGGCTCTCTTGGTTTTTTTGATCTCCATGAAGCAATTGCCCATTTCAGGCAGGTAGGTTCTCCATTTGAAGGCCACATTGAAAACCACATTCCCGGAATTGACTGGAGTACCGGCAATCTGGGACAGGGATTATCTGCAGCCTGTGGCTTTGCACTTTCTCAAAAAATGAAGGGGATAAATAAAGATGTATTTGTGGTAATGGGGGATGGAGAACAACAAAAGGGACAGATAAGTGAAGCAAGAAGATTTGCCAAAAAATTTGGGTTAAACAATATAACCTGTATAGTTGACTACAACAATTTACAAATAAGTGGAGCAACCCAGAGGGTAATGTATCAGGACATAAAGGCAAATTTTGAAAGCGATGGGTGGTTTGTTATTGAAATTGACGGACACAATTTTTCACAAATTTATGAAGCAATAAGATTTGCTAAAAATTATAGTGTCTCCCCTGTAATGATTTTAGCAAGGACCACTATGGGAAAAGGGGTATCCTTTATGGAAAATAGACATGAATATCACGGAAAACCCCTTACTGAAGAGGAACTTGATAGGGCACTAAAGGAACTTGGTATTGAAAATGATCTTAAAAAATATAGGAAAATGAGGGATAAAAAAATCAAGAAAATAAAAGAGGTAAAAAGTCTTTTACCGCCCATATTTGAGATTGGAAGTCCAATATTATATTCTCCAGAAACAAAAACCGATAATAGATCCGCATCTGGAAAGGCACTCTTTGATATAGCAAGCAAAAATATGGATAAACTCGACTCTTTTGCCGTATTTGATTGTGATCTTGCGGGATCTGTTAAAACATCATCAATAGAAAAAAATATGAAAAATTCCTTTTTTGAATCTGGAATTATGGAACACCACACAGCAGTCTGCAGTGGGGCACTCTCAAGATGTGGAGTGATTACATTCTGGGCTGATTTTGGAGTGTTTGGAGTTGATGAAACATACAATCAACAGAGATTAAATGACATAAATAACACAAATTTAAAGGTGATAGTTACCCACACCGGCTCAGATGTTGGAGAGGATGGGAAAACCCATCAGTGTATTGACTATCTCGGACTTCTTAGAAACCTTTATGGATTCAAAGTGATAGTGCCTGCAGATCCCAACCAAACAGACAGGGTAATAAGGTATGTGGTAAATGAATGGGGGAATTTCTGTGTGGCAATGGGAAGGTCAAAGTGTAGTGTAATCACAAATGAAAATGGATCCCCATTTTTCGATGAAAAATATGAATTTAACTATGGAAAATTTGACATATTGAGAGAGGGAAAGGAAGTCTTAATTTTGACATATGGTCCCATGGTGGAAAAAGCAATAAAAATATATGAAATTTTAAAAGAAAGGGGAATAGATGTAGGTGTAGTAAACGTTTCATGTCCCTTAAAAATTGAAGATGAATTGATGGAAAAAATAAAAAAAGCAAAATTGATCATAACTTATGAAGATCACAATCCCCATTCAGGGCTATATGCATCTATTTGCGATAAAATTGTAGAAAAGGGAATTTCAAAAAAGGTGATTCCATTTGGGATCACCAATTATCCACCATCGGGAAAATCCTCAGATATATTAAAATATCTAAAAATCGATCCCGAAAGCATTGCTGAAAAAATTTTAAAGGAACTAAATGGGTAGAAAAAGATTTGTCCTTGAAATCCTCGTGGGGGGAATAAGTTTAATATTGCTTTTTATCTATTCAGAATTTGCAATTTTTTCCCTCCTTCTTTTTCTTTTGATACCAATTATAATAAAAAAGAAAGAATTAACACAATCTGAGAAGGAAATACTTCACAGGGCAAACAGTTATTCCATAATATTTTCTTCCATCTTTTTTCTCCTGGTAATTTTAGGAGAAAGATTTTTTTTCAAAGGTTTTTTCAAAAATAATTTCAAAAATTTTAACTGGATTGTTCTTATAATATCAATACTTCTATTATCAAATGGTTTCTTCGGTCTTAATTTTCTAAAAGAAAGAAAGTAGTAAAAGATGCCAGGCAAAAAAATTTAACCAACTTCAACTACAATCCTTTATTGCTTTTTTAGCAAGTTTATCCACCCTATCATTTTCAGGAAAGGAATTTAAACTTTCATTGTGGTAGGCATTAATCCATATCATGTTAATTTTATGAAGTCTCGACAAATCCAGCAAAAACTTCCACAAATCTTTATTCTTAACTTCTTTTTTATCAGATTTTTTCCATCCACACTTTACCCACATTTCAAGCCATTTGGTGAAACCATCATAACAATACCGGGAATCAGTATATAATGTAACCTTACAGGGTTCCTTCAATGCCTTTAAAGCCTCAATTATTGCAGTCAACTCCATCCTGTTATTTGTTGTGTGTAAAACACATCCCCAATCTTCTTTAGTATGTTCTCCATATTTTAAAATATATGCCCATCCCCCTATTCCAGGGTTTCCACTGCAGGCTCCATCTGTAAAGGCTATTACCTCTTTCACCTATTTTTTTACCTCCACTGAAGCATATGCTGAGTGATTATGTATGGATTCAAAATTTTCCGCCTCAATTTTATACCAGGTTATTCTCTCTTCTTTGTTAAACAATATCACAAGATTTCTAACTATGTCCTCCACAAATACCGGATTCTCATAAGCCTTTTCAGTTACATATTTTTCATCTTCTCTTTTTAAAAGGGAATATACCTCACAACTTCCACATCTTTCAACCATTTCTATTTGTTCTTCAAGCCACAAAAATTTCTTAGTTCTGACAAATGCCTTAACATAAGATCTCTGATTGTGTGCACCATATTTACTTATTTCCTTTGAACAGGGACATAAACTGGTTATGGGAACTTCAACACCCTGTATAAAGTCCTTTTTACTCCCAACTTGCCCCAAAATAAAACACGTATAATTCATCAAACTTCTTTCTCCAGAAATGGGAGCGATTTTTTCAATAAAATAGGGAAATTCAAGTTCAAGATGAGCATTTTCAGCATTTAGCCTTTCCTTCATTTCAGATAAAATTTCAGAAATCTTCATTATGCTTATCTCATTTTTATACTTATTAAGTATTTCTAAAAATCTACTCATATGAGTTCCCTTAAATTCCTTTGGAAGGTCTACATACATATTAACCTTTGCAACAGTGTGTTGAAATCCTCTTGCCCTATCCTTTACAACTATTGGATATGTTATTCCCTTTATTCCAACTTTATCCAGGTAAACATTTCTTGTATCCTTCATACTCTGTACATCTTTCATATTTTTTTTCATGGTAGAATCCTCCCCTAAACTAAAAGAGAAAAATTCTACACCAAAAGGATATTTTTAAAAAGAAAAAAGGTAAATGGAAATGGGTTAATCTTAATTGTTAGTCTCTGTCAGAAAATTTTTAACTCCTTGCCAATTTTAAGTTTTTCTTATGCTTGCCTACTCCAAAAGCCCACTGAAGGCTTATAGGATAAAAAAGAGTTTTCCTTTAATCGTTCTTTAATCGTTTGCTTTTGCAAAAAAAATTAAGTGATTGTCAGTTTCAGGTTTTTTTCTCTTACTTATTAGCCCTAAAAGCCCTTAAACTTTTCTTGAATCTCCTGCCTGACACTAAATTTTTTAATTCTTTTCTCCCCATAAACTCATAATAGCTGAAGGGGGGGGACAATTTCTGTCTGATACTTTTAATTTTTTTTGCCTGGCACTTTTAATTTTACTTAAATTTTTGCCTGACACCTTTATTAAATCCATTTCTTAGATAAAGGTCAGATCTATCCCCCATTTTTATTTTTAGAGAACTATAATTTCTTAAAAATCCTTGTCAAATTTATAGTCAATTTTTACGAAAAACTTATATCTTTTATCTAAAGACCTATCATAGATATATTCATTATACTTATCCCTTCCATATAGGAATCCTACGTAAAGGGCTGTATAATCCCTTGGATTATATACTTGAACAATCTGGATGAAGTGATTGTTCTCTTCTATTTCATAGATGGGATAATTGTAGTGACTATAGATATATTGGAGCCTGGTGTAATTATTTTTTGTGTATTGATATTTTCCCTTTAATTCAGAACTAAAATATCCATATAGTTTATCCCCGGAAAGTACTCCATCCATAATTGAATACATTACGTTTCCTGTGATGGAAAATTTGTTTGTTGGATATAGTGCAAACCATCCTCTTATCGTATGAAAGTCCCCAAGTTGAGGATATGAAAAACTGTAAAAGGGCTTTTCTCCCCACAGGTAACCTATATTCACATATAACCACTTTAAATATCTATTTGAATAGAATATATTGTAATTAGAATAATTGAATCCCTTATCAGCAAATAGTTCATACATGTGTTCCCATCCTGTATGGAAGCCATTTCCACCTTTAATATCCATTTCATATTCGGCGCCATATCTTCTTTCACTTAAATTTCCCTGAAAGTCATGTCCAATGTGGAATTCCCCATGTTGCTTAACGGCTCTTAACCACTCCTTGTCAGATTTTGCCTCATAGTGAAATTCGTAGTCGTAAGAATATTCCCAGTAATTGGTCCTCCATGTAAATCCACCGTCATTTATATAGTCATCTGTAATTCCAAAAGTGTGCAACCAGAAATTAAAATATCTGCTTTTATAGATATATTCTAAACTCCACCTTCCCCCAAGGGGATTTCTGTTGTCATTTAATGTTATGCCTGTGTCTTTTGTAATAACACTCATGAACTCCACATTGGATTTTTCATTTATTCTGTAATTTCCATCTACATCAAAAACAGTATTGGTGCTATTTGCAAATTTTCTGGTTATGGAAAATACTCCCAAATAGGAGTCATCTTTAAAATTGTATTTATATCTTGTGAGATACCACTGAACATTATCTATTATGTCTCCGCTCAGTCCAAATCTTTCCCCTGGCATATTTCTTTCAATGGCATAGAGGGATGAAAAGGTGTTTTTACCCCACTTTGAAATAAATTTCATACCCAAATCGGGATCCACAATGCTTCTTGAATAAAATAGATTCCCCATAACTGAAAAATCTTCACTGGATTCAAGGAAAAAGGGCCTTTTTTCACTATAGTATATTGGGAATCTGTGATTTACATCAAAGTGAATGTCATCTGCCTCAATTTCTGAGAAATCTGGGTTTACGGCAATTCCCAATCTTGTACCACTGTTTAATTTCAAAAAGGAGGTAAGTCCAATATTTCCCTTATAAAAAGAATTTGAAAATGAAGGATCAAAAGTAGATGTATAGTCCTCTTTATTGTAGGAAAGTAGAATTTCAGGTATTATATATGCACCTCTTGTATTTATTTTATGTTCAAAAATAAGATAATCCTCAAACTGAAGCATTTTTGGGTTGTCTCTATTTATCTTTACGCTTAAATCGTTTTCTTCCCCTGATTTCATCTGAATTATTCTACTTAATAAAAAACCCCATTTTATTGGTGGTTTATTGTTAAATTTAAAGTTTCTAAACGGTATTTTCGCTTCTATTATGTATTTGTCGTTATACACCTTTCCCTTTGAAAATATTTCAAAATCCTGAGATGTGTTTGTGTAATGTCCCTGAAAAATTCCATCTTTTATTTCACCGTATGGATTAAATATTATGGAATAGGCTTCTGTATAGTGGACAAATGTATCAAATAGCACTTGAACAAATTCAGTATTTGCACTTCCATCCCTTGAAATGTGGATTGCCTGAAATTTATCTACCTTTTTAATTGAAGCAATGATTCCAATATAGATGTTTTTACTATCGTAGCAAATGTGAAAAATTGTTTTATCTGTTGGTTCCGTATTATCCCCTGGTTCTATCTGGTACATTTTATCTATCACAAGAGAATTATCCCACTCCCCTGGCTCAAAAACCCCATCAATTTTTGGAGGGGTTTTTATATATGGAACTATATAAGATTTCCCCGAAAAGGGTTTTATCTCTTCTGCCAGTATATTTATTTGAAGCAATAGAAGAGCACAAATCAAAGGTATAAAATATTTTTTCATAATATGTTTCCATTAATTTCATTTCACAAAGAAGCGTTAAATCTACTATTACGCAAAAAGTGGGAAAAAGGTTCTAACTTTTATTTCAATTTTTCAAGGATTTCATTTGCACATTTAATACCCGATTGAATCATTCCACCAAATACAGGACCCATCCTGTGGGCTCCAAATACATTGTTTGCAGCCATTCCAGTGACATACAGACCGGGATAAATTTCCTTCGTGTGTTCTACAACCATTTCTTCAGCAGGTCCCGCCCACATGGGGGCTTCCCCCTCAATTTTTCCGGTTGGGGTGTTAAGTTTTATTCCTCTATTTGTTAAATATTTTACCACATTACAATCATGTCCGGTTGCATCCACAACAAATTTTGCCTCAACCGTCAGAGGATCCACATGTAATCCAGTCATTTCAACTGGTGTCCAGTTTATTACAAGTCCACACACCTTATTTTCTTTAACCATTATATCTTCCACAAAGATGCAATTCATTATGGTTGCTCCACTATTTACTGCTCTGTATGTTAGACAGGATGAGACCTCAACGGCGTCGGCAACATATAAGTTTGGGGATACCTTTTTCATTTTGATTCCCATTTCCTCAAAAAATGAGGCAGTATTTTCCTCAATTGTAAGGTCGTTAAACATCATTCCTCCGCCCCAGATTCCACCACCACAACTGAGTTTTTTCTCAAATATGGTAACCCTTTTGCCTTCTCTGGCAAGTAAAATTGCAGCAGTCAACCCAGAAGGTCCTGCCCCAACAATTACCACATCATTTATCAAGATTTTGTTTAACTTTGAAAAATATCCATTTATTATTTCTCTTGAAATTTCAATTTCATTTAGTTCTTTCATTATTTCCACCTCATTATTTCAAAAAATTTGTTAATAAATCTCCTATGTGATGAAAATGCAATTTCTGGAATATTTTTAAAGTAGAAGAATTTGACTTCCACAGAATCATCACCAGGTGCCATTTCCCCTGAAAATTTATCGCTAAAAAAAGATACAAGCAAAACAGTAGTATATCTTTTACTATCCTCTGTTGCAACATCTAATAGTTTTATATCCTCCATTTTTAATCCCGTTTCCTCTTCTGTTTCTCTTATAACTGCATCTTCAACTGTTTCTCTTACTTCCATAAATCCACCTGGCAATGCCCACATACCCTTTTTAGGTTCTTCTCCCCTTTTTACAAGTAGAATTTCCCTTTTTTTGTTAAATAAAATTGACGCTACAGCAGGTACAGGATTTTTATAAAATCTCTCTTTACATCTTACGCATTCCTTTACATTTGTTGAAATATTGATTAATTTTGAGCCGCAAATGGGACAAAATCTGTATTCAATTGACATATGTAATCTCCTTTAAAAAACTTTTTCCCGAAGGAATTTTTACTCCAAAATTTTCTCCAATTGTTTGTCCCATATCTGAAAGAGATTCCCTTATTCCTAAGTTTATGCCACTTTTAAATTTTTTGTTTTTAGAATATACAAAAATTGGGACATATTCCCTTGAGTGATCTGTTGAGGGAGTCGTGGGATCGCATCCATGATCCGCAGTCAAGATAAATAGATCATCATCTTTTAAGTTTTCAAATATTTCTGATAGTTTTCCGTCAAGTTCGAGAAGGGCTTTCCCATACCCTTCAGGATCGTTTCTATGGCCATAAAGCATGTCAAAATCCACCAGATTTATAAATACAAAATTTGCATCCTCTCTCTTTTTAATTATTTCAAGAGTTACCTTTAAACCTTCACTATTTCCCTTAGTTTTTATTTCTTCTCCACAATTTTTCCAGGCAAAAATTGAGGCGATTTTTCCCACAGAAATTATTTTAAATTCTCTTTGGGTTAAGATCGATAGAAGATTTGGCTCTGGAGGAGATATTGCAAAATCTTTTCTCTCAGGTGTCCTTGTAAAATTGGGATATTCCCCTATAAATGGCCTTGCAATTACCCTTGCCACTTCATGTTTTCCCCTTAAAATTTCCCTTGCAATTTTACACATTTTGTAGAGTTCATCTAATGGAATTATTTCCTTGTGGGCTGCAATTTGAAACACGCTATCTGCAGATGTATATACTATTGGAAAACCTGTTTCCATATGTTTTTTCCCAAGTTCTTTTATTATTTCTGTACCCGACGCTGGATAATTTCCCAATATTTTTCTTCCAATCCTTTTTTCAAATTCCTGAATTACTTCAGGTGGAAATCCCTCTGGATATGTGGGAAAGGGCTTTTGGGTGATAATTCCCATCATTTCCCAATGACCAACAGTTGTATCCTTTCCCTTTGACATAATTTTTGCCTTCCCATATGAACAAATTGGCAAAGATACTGGAGGATGAATGGGAACATGGGTTATATTTCCAAGTCCCATTTTGTGTAAGTTGGGCAGGTAAATACCTGTTGCTTTAATGGTATTTACAATTGTATTTGAGCCTTCATCACCCCACAGTGCGGCATCTTCCATTGCTCCAATCCCCACACTATCTGCCACCATAAGGAAAACTCTTTTAAAAATCATAATGGATACTCCAAATAACTTTAACTATAAAGATTAGTATTTGTTTTATTTTTTTCAAGTTAAAAATTATCTTCTTAACATTTTTTTTTATATATAATAAAATTTAATTTTATAGAATTTTTCAGGATGGTGAATTTATGAAGAATCAAAGAAAATTGATGCTGTTCTTTTTATTTTTTTTAATTTTTTCCTTTTATGCACTCTCCATTGAAAGGCCCTTTCATACAGAGGATATGAATTTTCTTGAAAGGGGAGATGTGGAATTACAGTTTGGTATTTCATATTTTGATAGTTATAAAAATTTCTATTCAAATCTGGATGGAGATCTGTTTAAATTTGGAGAGATTAATTTGAGATTTGGGCTTTCAGATAATACAGAACTCGACATTAGTTGGACTGCCCACAATTACTATTCTCTTGATAGTAGTGTTTCAGGTGGAAATTTTTCCTTTACTGGAGATGATACTGATGATTGGGGGGATGCGAGAATAACCACAAAGATAAAGATACTTGGGGAGACACCTGCAACGCCGGGAATAGGTATGAAATTTCAGATAAAACTTCCAAATTCTGATGACACAAAGGGAATAGGGCTTGATACCACTGATTTTTTTGGCACATTTATTTTCCAGAAGGGAGTGGGAAGGTTGATGCTTTTTACAGAGGTTGGACTTGCCATATATGGAGATCCCAGAGAAGGAAGTAATCAAATAGACAAGTTTGTTTATGGCATTGGTGGAACTTATAAATTAAATGATTATATTGACATTGTTGGAGAAATTTATGGTAATGCCTTTCATGACACGGAGATTTATCCCAATCATGGAAATATTATGGGTGGATTGAGGCTAAAAACGGGAAATTTAAGGTGGGATGCTGGAGTTTGTGCTGGAATTAACAATGACAATACCTATGATTATGGTTTTACTTTTGGACTCAGTTACCTTTTAAAGGGTGTTTTTCATTAGTTAATTTTATGAGAAATTTTTATTATGGTAGCTATTTTAACTGATTTTTGTTTTAGTTTTGTTTTCTTATTATTTTTCGTGCTATTAAATGTAGTATTAATTGCGGTTATTTCTTATATTTTCTCAAGATATCAAAATAAAATTCTTAAGAAAAATATTGATAAAATGAGGGAGATTTTAAATTCAAAGACCAAGGAAATACAGGAATATAAAACTGCCCTTGCAAAATTAATTAATTATGATCCCCTCACTGGACTTAGAAATAGAAGTTCCATATTTGAGTTGCTGGAACTTGAATTGAGAAGGCTTGAAAGGGTTGAAAATATAACACTTTCAATTATTGTCTTCGATATAGATCATTTTAAGGAAATAAATCATAGATTTGGCCCCAAAGTGGGGGATGAGTTGTTGAAATTTTTTGGAAAGTTTCTTGTTGATAATTTGAGAAGATTAGATATCGTAGGAAGACTTGGCGAAGATGAATTTATAGCAATTTTACCAAATACCGATGTAAATGGAGCAAGAATTGCTGCTGAAAAAATAAGGAAAAAAATAGAATCTTCAATTCTTCGCTATGAAAATAAACCCATCACATTTACCATAAGTGGTGGAATAGCATCTTTAAATTCCAAGATAAGGTTTTCCACTTCTTCTATGGAAGAATTTATTAAAGTTGCCGAAAGGAAATTAAAAGAGGCAAAGGATGAAGGTGGAAATTGTATAAAGTGGAAATAATTTTTTAAAACTTTTTTCTCTTTTTTAAATCATTTAATAAATGTAAAAAAATGTTAAGTTAAGTTGATTATAGTGGTAAAATATAGTGTATGAAGAAGCAACTATATAAAAAATTGTTTTTTCCACTTTTTCTATTTTTCATGGTGAGTTTTGTTCCTGGAAATGTTTTTATTGGGGGAAGGGTTTTAACAAGAGAGAAAAAACCCATTGTAGGGGCACTTGTCAGGTTGCATTTTTCTGGAGCTAAAAAAGTGTTGAAGAAAAAGACTGACAGAGATGGCAGGTTTTCCTTTTTTGTGAAAAATTATAAAAAGTATATATTGTTTGTTTCAAAGAATGGATTTCTTGAACAGAGTTTTATTTTAAGTGAGAAAAATATAAAGAAAAACAAATATTACATGGATATTGTATTGATGAGGAATGAGAGTAGTGAAGTAAATTGGGATATTAAAAGCCTTTTGAGGGCATCAAATGTTGAAAACAATTTAATATTTAAATTTGGAAGGGGGGCAAAAATAAAATCTCCAAAGAGAAATGGTAAAGGTAATGTTGAGGATAAACCTGCACTTATATATGGTAGTGGAAGGAAAAGGGGAAGAGAAAAAATCTTTTTAAGCACCACTTCTGAAATTTTTGGTGGAGGAGATTTCTTTTCTTTTCCCATTAATTTAAATAGTGGCTTTACAACCAAGTTTGCCTATTTGCAGCCTGTTGGCAGTCGCACAAACATTATTGTTGCGGGTAGAATTAACAGCAGTGAGCAAGAGGATGTTTCCCTAAAAAATGTTGTCCAGTTAGACATTTCTAAAAAACACAAGACAGAAATAACCTTTGGCTTTAGCAGGTTTGGACAGATTGAATCCACTGTCTCAAATAGTTTTTCAAATTCAATAGAAAATGAAATAATTAACACATTTCAGCCAATAAAAACTTTGAATGTATCTTTTAAAGACATTTTTAAAATTGATGAACCACTTCAGGTTGTTTATGGTTTTGATTTAACACATGTCAATGGAAAAGATGGGATAACCTTTGTGAATCCAAAGTTTGAATTTCATTTTACTCCTCAAAAGAATCTGGATGTTTTTTTCAATGCAAATCAGGAAAGAAAAAGCTATGACAGTGAAATTGCAGTGGATGAAGGAGAAAGATTTTCTCTCCTTTCTCCAGTAAGTGTCTCAAGGGTGAATGGACTTGATACATATGTAAACAGGTATACTCATTATGATTCCGGTTTTTCTTTTTTAATTGGTAATAACACAAAATTAAAACTTACAACTTTTATAGATAAAGTCGCAGGGGCCGGAGTGCCCTTTGTGGCTGTTTTGAAAAACCCCTTTAAAGATGAATCCAAATTTTATCCTGTATTACCGTCAAAGTATACGACAACTAACGGAGTAAAGTTTGACTTTGAACACAGATGGAATGAAATCCTGAAAACTTCTGTGATCTATATATATGGAACAGCATCATTTATTGAGGGATACAGCCAATCTGAAGGGAAATTTTCCTTTGCAAAGAGATTTGTGAATAAAATAAGTACAAATGTGGATTTTACAATTCCATCCACCAAAACTAATATTAAAACCATTTATAATTATTCCCCAGGGGAAAACCCCATCTTTGGGGTAGGTTCCTTTTATGACTATTATGCCACTGGAAATAATTCCTTGAATCTCTTTATCAAGCAAAAAATCTCATTTTTGAATTCTAATTTTGGAAAGTGGGAAGCAATTTTGGATTTGAGGGATATATTAAATCAGGGAATAGATGTATATGAAACCATGGGGGGAGACCTGATAATTGTCAGAAATAGAAGAAGTTTAAGGGGAGGTATAAATTTCCATTTTTAGATATTGCTGTAGTTATCTATGGATGTAAATCTTGCTAAAGTTAAGAGAAAAACCAGAGAAAAGATTATTTTTTATTTTTTAATAATCCTTGCACTTTTTTTCCTTTTTTCTGCAATTTTAAATATAAAAGATAGAGTTTCATGGAAGGAACCCACAGATGGTATTATCTGGGGTGAAAGTGAAAAGGGAGTTGTCGTAAAAGATATTGTTGGAGAAAATGTCCCTGCAGGTATTAAGGTAGGGGATATTCTTTACAAAATAAATGAACATGATATACTTGATTTACAGGATTACTACGATACCTTTTTTCTCTATTCCCCTGATGAAGAGGTTACTTATACCATAAAAGATTCTGAAAGTAGTTCCATAAGGGATTTTAAAATAAAATTGGGGGAAAAACCAGTCCTTAAGAAGACAGATTTTTATAGGTTAATTCTTGCTTTAATCTATTTTTTATCTGGTTTTTTTATCCTTTTAAGACACAGGGAAGCCAGAGGGAGTAAGCATTTTTTCCTTGTATGCCTTTTTTCTTTTGGGCTTTATATATTTAAATATACTGATAGGGTAACAAATTTTGATATATTTATTTATTTAATTTCGAAATTTTCACTTATGATTTTACCTGCTCTTTTCCTCCATTTTTGCCTTGCGTTTCCTATAAAATTAAAAAAAAGCAACAGTAAAAAATTTCTTTTTCTATTGTATTTACCCTTCATCTTGATATTTTCATTTGAAGTTTTTTGGTTTTTGGGGAAGTTGGAGAGGTTTAATTTTCCACGTTCTCCCTCTAAGAAAATTTTTCTGGACAATTTAAATATAGTTTATTTTGCTGTATATTTTTTGATAGCCATTGTTGTCCTTTTTATACAGAGGAAAAAAGTAAGGGATATTGAGTTAAAACAGCAGATGAAGTGGATTATTGCTGGTGTAACCATTTCCTTACTTCCCTTTTTGATATTTTACATAATTCCCTATTTGTTTAATTTGGAAATGACCCCTTTGATGGAAGCATCTATTCTTTCCCTTGGATTTATGCCAATTTCCTTTTCCTATGCAATAGTGAAGTATAGGTTAATGGATGTGGATGTTATTTTTAGAAGGGGAATAATATATTTTATTGCATCTGCTATTTCCATACTTGTATATTTTATAATTTTAGGTTTAAGTGGCCTTTTATTTAAATTGCTTTTTCCAGAATCCACAACTTTAACCATTGCAGTATCTGTGCTTGTGGCAGCCTTTATATTTTCACCTGTTAGAAACTGGGTACAAAATGAAATTAACAGGATCTTTTATAGGGAGGAATTTGAGTTAAAAAATTCCCTCTACGAACTTGGGAAAACCCTTGCCACTCAAGGTAGTTTAAAGGACATGGCAGATTCAGTTTTTTCCATATTTAAAAAGATTTATGATCCAGAAAGGATGGCCATATTTGAAGTGGTTGATAAGGAAAAGTGGTTGTTTAAAGTTGTGATTTCATCGGATGGGGGGATTCAAAGGGGAGAACTTGTGGAGATTCCTGAAAATCTACTTTCATATCCAGGAAGATTTAACTTTGGCATGGAAAGTCCAGTTTATGAAAAACTTGGTTTTATTTACTTCTTCCCGCTTGAAATTAAAAGGGAAATAATAGGGGCAATTGGCATAGGCAAAAGTAAATCAAAAAAGTTTTTGACTTCTGAGGATGTATACTTCATTAAAACTCTTTCTGGATACATATCGGTGTCCTTTGAGAATATCAGGTTGGTTGAAATGTTAAAAAATCAACTTGAAGATATAAAAGAATTAAAAGAATTTAATGAAAGTATAGTAAATTCTATAAATTTAGGTGTTCTTGTATTTGATAAAAATGGAAAAATTTTGATTCAGAATGAAGCCATGAGGAACATAGTTGGTACAAATGAGGAGAACATAAAAGACCTCTTTTCAAAAGATTTTTTGAGATTCCTATTTAGCGGTGAGAAAATAGAGAATATTGATGAGAATCTGTTTTTCTACAGGGTATCCTATGTAAACAGTAAAAATGAAGAAAAAATCTTGAATATTTCACTTATTTCTTTAAAGGGTAAAGGAGAAGGGGATAAAAAGTTCATTTTAGTCTTTAATGATGTTACTGATAGGATAAAACTTGAGAGGGAGTTGATGGAAAGAGAGAAAGAAAAGACTCTTACCACCATTTCAGCAGGTATTGCTCATGAGATAAATACACCTCTTACAGCCATTTTATCAAATGTACAACTTGCTATGGAAGATGTGAGTGATGAGGACATCAGGAATATGCTCGAAAGGGCGATGAAAGAATGCTTCAGGGCCTCGAGGATAGTGAATAATTTTTTAAATTTTGCAAGACTTAAAACAATTGCTAAAAACAGATTAAGTGTAAAATATCTAATGGAGAATACGCTTGATCTTGTAGTGAATCTTTTAAAGAAAAAAAATATTGAAATTATAAAAAACTTTAGCAATGAGGAAATTTATGTATATGGAAATGAAAGTCAGTTGATACAGGTTTTTACCAATTTGATATTAAATGCCAGAGATGCCATACCTGATGATGGAGGAAGGATAATTTTAGAGGTGGTAAAAAATGAAAATTTTGTTGAGATAAAGGTTATCGACAATGGAACGGGAATGAATGAAGAGGTAAAAAAGCACCTTTTTGATCCCTTTTTTACCACAAAGATGAAAGGGAAGGGGACAGGTCTTGGACTTGCTGTGTCAAATTTGATTATTCAGGAACATAGAGGTAAAATATTTGTGGAAAGTGAGGTGGGGAAGGGTAGTACATTTACTGTAAAATTACCCTTATATAACCAAAAAGGAGGAGAAGTTGAAGGGGAAAATTCTTTTAATTGATGATGAAGAGATAATTAGAGAGACCTTTTCAAATTTGCTTACAAAAAAAGGTTTTTCCTGTGAAACTGCAAAAGATGGCGAGGATGGATTAAAAAGATATAAAAGTGGAAAATTTGATGTTGTGCTTCTTGATTATATGCTACCCGGAGAAAATGGGATAACTATTCTTGAAAAATTGAAGAGTATTGACCCAAATGTCGTGGTAGTAATTATTACTGCTTATGGAAAAGAGGAAGTGTCTGCTGAGGCCATGAAGAGGGGAGCCTTTTACTTTTTAACAAAGCCGATAGATAACAGACTTCTTTTAATGATAATTGAAAAGGCACTGTCCCACAGGAAATTACTTAGTGAAAATATACTTTTAAAAAAGTTTGTGGAAGAAAAGAAAAAGGGGAAAGAATTAATTGGAAATAGTGAGGCAGTTAAAAATATTTTAAAGAAAATTAATCAGGTGTGTAATACAAAGACAAATGTTTTAATTGAAGGGGAAACTGGAACAGGAAAGGAACTTGTGGCAAGATTAATTCACAAATTAAGTGATAGGAATAAAGAGAGATTTGTTGCTGTAAATTGTACTAATTTTCCTGCAAATTTACTTGAAAGTGAGTTTTTTGGTTATAAAAAGGGGGCATTTACAGGTGCAAGTCACGACAAAGAAGGACTTTTTAAACAGGCAGATGGTGGAGTTATATTCCTGGATGAAATTGGAGGAATGCCACTTGAAGTTCAGGGTAAATTACTGAGGGTGCTTCAGGATAAGGAATTTAGACCTCTTGGCAGTACAGAGAGTATAAAAATAGATGTAAAGGTTATTGCTGCAACAAATGTTCCTCTTATTCAACTGATAAAGGAGGGAAAATTTAGAGAAGACCTATTTTATAGGTTGAATGTTATAAAGATAGAAATACCACCTTTAAGGGAGAGAAAAGAGGATATAATACCTTTAACAAAACACTTTATAGAGAAATTTTCTGTTGAAAATAACAAATTAATTGAAAGGGTTGAAAAAAACTTTTTTGAGGCACTTCTTGAATATGATTGGCCCGGAAATGTAAGGGAGTTGCAAAATGTTGTGGAAAGGGCAATTGTACTTTGTGAGGATGGGGTATTAAGGGACAATTTGATAGAATTTAATGTTATTAAAGATACCAAAACCATAGATTTTACCCATGTTAATTTTCCTGAAAAAGGTTTAAATTTAAAAGAAGTGGTAAATGAATTTGAAAAGGGTTTGATATTAAAGGCTCTTAAGAAAACCCGCGGAAACCAGAAAAAGGCAGCCTCTCTCCTAAATATAAATCCACCAACTTTAAATGAAAAGATAAAGAGATTCGGAATAAATATAGAGAAATTGTTTAATTAGATTTTATTTTGGGCAGTGTAGTATTGTGTCAGGAGAAAAAATCTCCTTTTGTGAAAAAAAGGTTGAGTTAATTTTTAAGAAAAATTTTCAGAAGTATCCATATTTATGACATTTTTTCCTGAAAAAAATTTTCTACAATTCAGGTATGCCCCCAATCATGTTTATTCACATCTTTCACCATTTTCACTTCCTTTCCTGAAGTCCTTCTAAAGGTTTATAGGATAAAAAAAGAAATTTTGCTTAATCGTTGATTTTTGCAAAAAAATTTAAGTTATTGCCAGTTTAAAGCCACTTGAATTTCTCTTGAATTTTTGCCTGACACTTTTTTTACTCTTATCTTGCCTGGCACCTCTTTTTTCATATTTGCCAGATTTTAGCTTCTTTTCCTACCTGCCCACAAATGCCATCCCAGAAGGTTTATAGAAGGGTAAGGGAATATTTAATCACTTGATTTTCTCCAGAGGATTTTGTTCCTGCAAGAATTCGATTTTTTCTTATTTGCTTCCCAAATATCCCCCCAAAGGTTTGTAGGATGAAAAAAGAGTTTTTATTCAATTGTTGGTTTTTGCCAGAGGAGTTTAATTCCACCAGATTTGAGTTTTTTTCTTATTTGCCATACCAAAAGCCTCTAAAAATTTATGAAAAAATAGTACCAGACAAAAAAGAAAAAATCCTTTTCTTTCTTTTCTTATAAACCCCTGATGGGGATTATGTGGGAGGTAAATTCGGTAAATTCAGCCTGACACATTTTCCTTTTCCCAATTCTAAATCTAAAATCTTGTCTGGCTCTTTTTCTTAATCCCATTTTCAGGTCTTTTTCAGGTCTGTCCCTTCCTACCTTTCTTATCCTTACTTACTTCTTGTTTGCCTATTACTTGCCTGGCACCTTTCTTAAAATAATCCATATCAAAATTCAAATTCTGCAAAATTTTTAAATTTAAATTGCAAATTGTAAATACTGTCTGACAGTATTTTTTCTCTTCGAAAAGGATTATATTTTTAATCTTAAGGATATGGTACGGGCGATATTCATGGCAGAAGTTTCAACAAGAAAGACATGAAAAATAATAGGAAATTTGATGTGTACATCAATATCCCATCAGCATGTAAGTAACTTAAGCGATATATCTGACCTCATATAAAAAGAGGGTGAAAAAAGCCTGATGAAAAAAGATATAGTTTTTTTCTTTATTAAGTATCTTTTTCTCTTAAAAGGAGATATTATCCTGTTTCACTAAAATTTGAGGTGACATTGGATTTATTTGTAATTAAGTAATTTTACTACATCATTTTTATTTAGATAACCCATTTTATATCCCTCTTTTATTATTATAAAATATATATTACCCCAGGAAAGTTTTTTTCTATCTCTAATTAATTTCAATATAAGTTCTTCTTTATTTTTTTTATTGTAGTTGTTTAGAAGGTAAGAACTTGCATAGATGAGCTTTGCTTTAGTCAATATTTCGATTAAATACAGCCTTTTTTTATCATTTTTACATTTTGAAATTGCACTTAATAATATATGAATGGCTTTTTTTGAATGTGTCATGGCTTTAAGGTAGTTCTTTTTTATTAGATAGTATTCGCCTTTGTAATATTCAGAGAGAATTGACTTTCCTTCAAGTTCATCTTTGATAAAAGACATGGAAATAAAGTCGGGATTTTTTTCGAAGTACTCAGATGCGTTGGTTATCTTCCCAAGAAATGAGGAAAAGAAAATTAGAAGTAAAGAAATAAAAACAATTTTTAATGGTTTTTTGCTATTTTTTCCATCTATGAAAATAATTTTTTTGTATAGAGGTAGGATGTATGGATAGAGGAATAGTGCCACAATGGATACAACACATCCTGTAAGGACATCTGTAAGGTAGTGCTCTCCACAATAGGTAACTGTGAAGGTAACCAATAAAAAGTAGATAAAAGAGATGATTTTATATCTCAACCTGTAATTTTTCACTGTAAAAAGGAATATGAAAAAGGGAAAGGCTGCGTGGATCGATGGCATGGCAGCAACTGGATTTGTGTCAAAAATGGCTAACAATGTAGTGGGTAAGTCCCTATATACATGTATTATAATTCTTTCAAACTTTGGAATTACCAGCATATTACTTGCAATCCATGGGGGAGCGGTGGGAATTAAGATATATCCAAGTATACCAAAAAACATTACAACTGACAAACCTGTAGCGTACTGATAAAATTTTTCTCTGTTGTCAATCCATATAAAAACTCCAACCACTAAAAAGATTAAAAAATGCGAAGCGTGAATTGAAGTCAGGAATTTTTCAAAAAAGGTAATTTTTCCGTGCCAAAAGATTGATTGCAAAATGTTTGTTATTGTTTTTCCTCCGAGTATTGCCTTTTCGATTTTTAGGACATACCACATGAAATACTTCCTGTGATATTTTACAACTGTATAAAAGGCAAATCCCCTCAAGGCGTCAAAGGTGTATAAAATACCAATAAATAAAACCCAATCCCTAATGAATTCTTTCGTTTTTTTAGTAAAAAGTAGAAAGAGAATGATGATTAAGTATATTTCAGGTTTATTTATAAAGTGTAAATTTCCTATGACTGCTTCATATATGAAAAATAAATAAAATAAAACAAGTAGGAAAAAAAAAGTGAATTTGGCATTTTTCTTTTCTTTATCAGAAGAAGGAACCATAGTTTTCCTCTTGATTTCTATTAAAAAAGAATTATATATTTAAAAAAAATCACATATTTTCCACTAAAAATTCTTCCCTTTCTATTTCAGGAAAAATATCATTTATAACTGGTTTAATATAAATTACATTTTTTAATTTTTCTTCTGCAAAATCCATAAAGTGAATTACAACAATGGGATCAAATTGGGATCCCGAACATCTTTTTATCTCCCTTAAAGCAAAATCCACTGTTAGGGCTTTTCTATAGGGCCTATCTGAGGTAATTGCATCAAAGGTATCCGCAACGGCTAAGATTCTTGCCCCAAGTGGAATTTCTTCACCTTTAAGTCCGTCAGGTCTTCCTGTCCCATCATATCTTTCATGGTGATGTCTTATGAAACTGAGGATATCTTTATCTTTTAAAACAGGTGTTAAAATTTTCGCCCCTGTTACCGGATGATCATATATGTGTCTATATTCATCATTTGTGAGTTTTCCAGGTTTATTTAATATGCTTTCCTTCACCCCAATTTTTCCAATATCATGGAGCAACCCTGCAAGATGAATTTTATGAATCATAAGATTCGATAGCCCCATCCTCTTTGCTATTTCACATGCGTAGAAAGTTACTCTTTTACTGTGACCTTCAGTGTATTTATCCTTTGCTTCAAGGGCAAATACGAGGGATTTGATGGCGTTTAAATAGAGTGTCTTTATCTCCCTTGTCTGTTCTTCCACTTTTTGTTCTAAGAATTGTTGGTATTCTTTATTTTTTAGTATCAATTCCCTTTTTTCAAGAGCTCTCTTTACTGCAATAATAAGTTCTTCCAGATTAAAGGGCTTTGTAACATAATCATAGGCTCCATTTTTTAGTGCATCGAGGGCAATATTAACATCGGAAACAGCTGTTACCATTATAACTGGCATATCTGGATCTATTCGCTTGATTTCCTTTAAAAGTTCTATCCCAGTCATTTGGGGCATTTTGATATCACTCAATATTAGATGAAAGGTATCCTTCTTAAATTTTTCAAGGGCTACTTTTCCATTTTCTGCTGTTACCACAGAGTAGCCATTTTCCTTAAGGCACCAACTAATGATTTCCCTTACACTTTCCTCATCTTCTGTAACTAAAATTTTGTATTTTGAATTGTCAATTTTTTCTACCATTTTTATTTTTTAAATATTTCATCTATCTTTTTTAGTTCCTCTTCTATTTTTAAACAACTATCGGAAATTTTTTTACATCTCTCATTTCCCTTTTCAGAGAAATTTTCTTTTAATTTGAGGAGTGATATTTGCCCCTTAATGGTGGTAAGATAGTTAAAAATGTTGTGTTTTATCTCCCTTATATTTTTTTCAAGTTCCTTTTCTTCCACTTTAAACCTGCCAGAATTCCCTATCTTTCAAAATAAAATAGTGTTCTTTAACTTCCAACTTGCCCATTGATTGAAGTTTTGATATGGTTCTGCTTGCGGTTTCCCTTGAAATTCCCACAAGTTCTGCTATTTCCTGATGTGTTATTTTAATATTTATCTTTATGCCATCTTCAATTTCATATCCATTTATTTTGCCAAAATCTGCAAGTAAATATTTAACCCGGTCAAAGGCACTGGTATATTTCAAAATCTTCATTAATTTGAAGGATGTCCTGAGTTTCTGACATAAAACATTTATGAGATTATTTAAAATTTTCTTATTTTGAAGTAGTACATTTCTAAAATAATTTGCATCAACGGATATTATTTTACAATCTTCCATGGCCAAAACCGTTGCAGGCATTGTTTTACCATCTATTAGGGATAATTCTCCAAATGTATCTCCTTCATTGTGAATGGCAACGATATTTTCCTTTCCAAATTTAGAGGTTTGTACCACTTTTACTTTTCCAAATTTTACTATGTACATATGTTTTCCAGTGTCCTCTTCTCTAAAAATAACCTCATTTTTCTTATAAAAATTTTCCTTGAATATGTGAACAATTTCTTCAAGTTCTTCTTCAGTTAGCCCCGAAAATAGGGGAATCCTCTTTAGAAAAGCTATTGTTTTACCCTTTTCACTAAAATCAATCACATTTATATGATATTAAAAAAAAATTAAACTTACAATTAAAATTGAAAAAAAAAGTGTTATGGATTAAACTTCTTATTAAAAATTTTTTTAAGGAGAATAATTATGGAAAAAAACTTCTCAGGTAAAAATACAACTGCGATTCACGGAGGACAGCATCCAGATCCGGTTTATGGGGCTGTCATGATTCCCATCTATCAGACATCAACATTTGCTTTTAAATCTGCTGAAGATGGTGCGGAAATTTTTAGTGGTAAAAAGAGTGGTTTTATCTACACTCGCCTTGGAAATCCCACAACTGTGGCTTTAGAAGATTGTGTTGCACAGCTTGAAGGAGGCTACAAGAGTCTTGCAACTTCTACAGGTATGGCTGCTGTTACAACTGTTTATCTATCTTTACTTTCTGCTGGAGATCATATGATTAGCACCGATGCCGTTTATGGTCCATCAAGAGTTGTAATGGAAAAGGACCTTTCAAGGTTTAATATTGAATCCACATATGTGGATACCTCAAATGTAGAAAATATAAAGAAAGCAATAAGGCCAAATACAAAACTTTTATATGTAGAAACCCCTGCAAATCCCACACTTAAACTGACGGATATTAAAGCGTGTGCAGAAATATGCAAGGAAAATGGAATGAAACTTGTAGTGGACAACACCTTTGCAAGCCCAATACTTCAGAGCCCATTTAAATTGGGAGCAGATATAATAATTCACAGCATGACCAAATATTTAAATGGGCATAGTGATGTAGTTGCCGGGATTATAGTCACTAAAAATGAAGAAGATTATAAAAATATCAAACACATGTTAACTTACCTCGGTGGGACAATTGATCCCCATCAGGCGTGGCTGGTACTTAGGGGAATAAAAAGTTTGGGATTAAGGGTTGAAAGAGCCTGCAGTAATGCAAAAAAGATAGCAGAATTTTTGGAAAGTCACCCCAAAGTTGATATAGTATTTTATCCTGGACTAAAATCATTTCCACAATATGAACTTGCAAAAAAGCAGATGAAGGATTTTGGTTCGATGATATCTTTCATAGTAAAAGGAGGTCTTGAAGCAGGTAGAAAATTAATGAACAGCGTTAAACTTGCAACTCTTGCTGTATCACTTGGCGGTATTGAAACATTAATTCAACATCCCGCGTCTATGACGCACAGTTCTGTTCCAAAGGAGGAGAGGGAAAAGGCCGGAATCAGTGATGGCCTTGTCAGAATATCAGTTGGTTGTGAAGATGTTGATGATTTAATAGAAGATTTGGAAAATGCACTTTCCGAAATTTAAAGTTCAGGAGGTTAAATATTGAAGGTTCTAATCCTTGTAACCTCTAATGAACCTGAAATTATCTGGAATGCTTTTAGGGTTGCAAATAATTTGTTAAAAAAATGTAGAAATTGTAAATATTTTTTTACTTGGAAAGGGAGTTGAATTTGACGAAATTTAATATTATGGCAGAAGTTGAAACTTTTTTAAAAAGAAGTGCTAAAGTTTCAAAACTTTTTGCAAGTGGTACCTATCTTGGGTTAAGAAATAAAGAAACTCCCTATGGATAGTATTCATCAACGCTTGATGAATTAAGGGATTTGATTTTAAAAAGTGATAAGATTTTAAATTTTTAGGAATTTTAATAACAATGGGAAGAGGTAATATAATAAGAAAAAGATTGAATCAATTAATAATAATATAAAAAGTGTTAAGAAAAATTTTTTTAGATAAATCTTTTCCTCTTCGGTAAAATTAAACTTTTCCTTATTGAGGGAGAAAAAGCCTCTTCCCATCCTGCTAAAATTTTTTCTGTCAAATTTTAATGCAAAAAATGTCAAAAATATAAAAAATAGTATATTAATCACAAAGAAAATAAACATTTCACTTTTAATTATACTTTTTTTAGGTATAATTTACAGTAAAATACTATTTTGAGGGCACAAAAATTTGAAAAAAAATAACATTCTTCTTGTTTTATCAGATAAAAGTTTTTCAAATCTTCTTAAAGAAAGATTAGAAGAAGAGAAAAATATATCTGTAGTATCCACCAATAATCCTGTAAAGGCAATAGCATATTTTGAAAAAAATGAATTTGATCTGGTTGTTTTAGATAGTTTTCTTAAAGGCAAGTCTGGAAGTGTCATTTCAGGGTGTAGATTTGCCTCTTTGTTTAAAGAGTTGAAAAAAGATGAAAATTTTCCCGTGATACTTATTTCTCCATCCATGAGTAATGAGATAAAAAGGGAGTGCTATAGACTAAAAATTGATGAGGTGTTATTTAGTCCCATTGATTTAAGTGAACTCGTTTATAAAATTTTAAGGGTTTTAAAATATAAAAATGTTATCTATAAACATAGAAACCTGCTTATCTTAAATGATGTCATTTTTGATACTACTTCAAGAAGCATTAAGTTAAGCAATTTGATGACATTTTCTAAGGAGGATAATTATTTAAAGATAGGGGTGAATTTACTTGAGAGTAAGTTATCTCCGGATGCCGTGGTAATTCTGGAAAAGAAGAAAGATGGGAGAAATTCAACTGTTATAAGCATAACAAGATCCCATTTTAAAACATCACAATTTCAAATTAAAACCGGTAAAGAGGAAGTTGAAAGTGAGATGTTTTCTAAAAGAAAGAAAATATTTTACTTTGGGGGAGAGGAAAATTTAATACATTCTGTAAAGAAATATTTGTCACCTGAGTTAAATATAAGGAAGTTCTTTTCTGTAAAAGATTCCAATTTAAATATGATAGTTATAAATCCAGATACCAGTTGGATGATAGATGAGATAAATGAAAATTTTTTCTCAAGTCTATTTTTAAGTTTAAAATTTATAAATAAGTTTGCAAGGGATAGGTCAGAAATTGTAAATAGCTACAAGCAACTTTTTATATCACTTGCAAAGGCATCTGAAGCAAATGATGAAGATACGGGAGAACATGTTCAGAGAATTAGATTTTACTGTGAATTTATAGCAAAAAAACTTGTGGAAATAAGAAAATTAAATTTGTCAGATGAAGAGATAGAACTTCTTTCCTATTCTTCAATAGTTCATGATGTGGGGAAATTACACATCAGTAAGAAGATAATTTTTAAAGATGGTCCCTTGACAAAAAAAGAAATGGATGAAATGAAAAAACACACAATATATGGAGTTATGATACTGGAGAAACATAGATTTTTGAGATATGCCAGGGAAATTGTTTTAACACATCATGAAAAATTTGATGGAAGTGGATACCCCTTTGGACTTAAGGGAGAGGAAATACCCATTTCTGGAAGAATTGTTGCCCTTGCAGATGTTTATGATGCCTTGAGGTCTAAAAGGCCATACAAAGATGCTTTTTCTCATAAAAAAGCTTATGATATTATTGTAAATGGTGATGATAGGACAAAACCATATCATTTTGATCCAGTAATTCTTGAAATATTTAAAAGTCACCACGAGGTTTTCAGGAAAATTTATTCAAGATACAGCCATAAAAAAAGTAGATCAAAAATTGATATCTTTCATAAAAAAACATATGGAAAAGAGGATTTTAAATCTTTCATGAATCTAAAATAATTTTTCCTTTTTTAATAACTGTTTTTACATGATTAATACCAAACATATAGGGTATCATCTTATAGTTTTTACAGTTTAAAATTATTAAATCTGCATCCTTTCCGCTTTCAAGAGAACCTACTTTATCTCCTATATCCAGAGCGTATGCTCCATTAATTGTTGCTGCCACAATTGTTTCTGCGGGAGTCATTTTCATCTGGGTACAGGCAATTGAAAGAATAAGTTGCATATTGGGGGTAAAACAACTGCCAGGATTAAAGTCTGTGGCAAGGGCTACAGGGACACCATTTTCAATTATTTCTCTTGCAGGGGGATAGTGGGTAAGTCCAAGATTGTATGCCGTGCCAGGCAATAGTGTTGCTATTGTTCCACTTTTTGCCATGTTTTCCATATCAATTTTTCTTATTTTTTCAAGGTGGTCAGCACTTAATGCCTTATATTTAGCGGCAAGAGATGAAGCACCTATTGAGTACAATTCATCTGCATGTATTTTAATCTTCAGTCCATATTGAGTGGCTCTTTTTAAAATTCTTTCTGTCAACTCTATATCAAAGAATCCCTTTTCACAAAAAACATCGCAGAAGAGAGCAAGTTTTCTTCTAACTACTTCTGGAATCATTTCATTAACAATTAAATCCACATATTTTTCAGGATTTTCTTTATATTTTTCAGGTATGGCATGAGCACCTAAAAAGGTGGGGAATACATCAAGGGGGGTTTCCTTTTTTCCCTCATCAATTACTTCGAGCATTTTTATTTCATCTTTAAGTGTAAGTCCATATCCACTTTTTGCTTCAATTGTTGTGGTTCCATATTTAATGAAAATTTCACAGTTTTTCAGAAAAATACTCTTTAACTTATCCTTTGAAGATTCTCTAAGTTTTTTCGCACTGTTTAATATGCCACCCCCTCTCTTTGCTATTTCCTCATAACTTATACCCCTTATTCTCATTTCATATTCTTCTTCTCTGGTTTCTGCAAATACCGGATGGGTATGACTGTCCACAAATCCGGGCATCACCACATATTCTTCATTTTTGAGGTCTATAATTTCAAATTTTGATTTTGAAATATCTATATTTAACTCTTCCATTTTTCCGGAAAAAATTATTTTCCCATTTTCAATTACCAGTGCCCCATTATGGACAATACCTAATTCTTTCATTTCTTCCTTGATTCTTGCCCTTTTAGGTCCCTTTAAAGTGATTAATTCTCTTATGTTTAAAATTGCAATATTATTTTTCATTTCTTCCACCTCGGATTTAAAATTATGAAAGAAATTATAACAAAAAGTAGATAACATATATACATTTTTCCCAGCATCCGTAATTGATTTTTCGGAAAGGGTATTTTTAAGAAGAAAATGAATGAAAATTAAGAAGTGAAGGCAGAATTATTCCCTAAATGCCATCCAGAAGGCTTATAGGAAGAAAAAAGGAATTTTATTTAATTGTTGACCTTTGCCAGAGAAATTTATATTTAGCAGAATTTAGTTTCTTCTTTAACTTGCCTACCCTTAAAACCCCCTGAAGGTTTATAGGAAAGTAGGAAAGTAAAGGGATGAACTTAATCGTTGGCTTTTGCCAGAGGACTTTAATTCTGCCAGTTTTGAGTTTTCTTTTTGTTTGCCCACCCGAAATGCCCCCTAAGAGTTTATAGGATGAAAAAGGAATTTTACTTAAATCATTTGGTTTCTGCTAGAAGATTTTATTCCTGCAAGAATTGATTTATTATCTTACTTGCCTACCCTAAAAACCTTCCTGTGGCTTATAGGAAGAAGAAATTTTATTTAAATCGTTAGATTACTGCTAAAAGATTTTAACTTTGCCAGAGTTTAGTTTTAGTTTTTCTCTCATTTGCCTCCTTCCCAGATGCCTACTGAAGGCTAATAAGAGGAAAAGGGATTTTTCATAAATAATTGATTTTCTCTGAAAATTTTCTTCTTGCTATATTTTAATTTCTTCTTCTATCTGCCAACCCCGAAAGACCTCTAAAAATCCATAAAAGCAAATGATGAGAGGTAAAAGACAAAGAAGAAAAAATCCTTTTCTTTCTCCTTATAAATCCACGGTATCCTGGAGGGTGGGAACAAATTCTGTACAACACATTTAATCTTGCCTGACACCTTTTTAAAAATTTATTTTCAATCAGGTCTGTCCCCACTTCAAATTTCAAATTTTAAATTTTTTGTCTGACACCTTTTCCTCACCTTTTCCTCAATTTAAATCCTGCTTCTTACTTGTTTATACTAAAAGCCATCCTGAAGGTTGTTGGCGAGTAATAAGTTTTCCTTTGACGCTAACTTTTACCAGAAAATTTTTTGATTTAAATCGTAAATCGCAAATCTATATTCTTCCTGACACCATTTTAAATTTAACACAAAACTTTAAAACAAAACTTTTATTTGGTATTAAATCCTTCTTTGTTTTATTCCTGTTTTGTTTTTATCCCCTGGGTGTGTTTTTACCTTTTAGTGAAGGGTAATTTTTTTAAATTGTTTTGCTTTAGTATACTTAAAAAGTTTTTTCAGGACATTTAATGACGATTACGGATTTTGGGATTTTAAATATCACTTGATGAAATTTTAAAATGTTTATATAATAATTCTTTTTTAAATCCAGAAAAAACTGTGAGTATATTAGAGTTATTTAAATCACACAAAGGTCTATATCATGTTGATACCCTCAAAAAGAGGGAATTTATAATTGTAAATACCCTTGCAGTCTTGATAGGTATCATGGGGGGATATGTTGCAATCATCCTCCGTTATATGATTATTTTCTTTCAGAATATTTTCTTTTATGGGACCTTTTCCTTTGGTGAGACAACTATTTTAAAACATTCCCTCGGTCCCGCAGTAATATTTATCCCTGCAATAGGAGGGATATTTGTTGGACTCTTAGTTTACTATGGGGCACAGGAAGCAAAGGGTCATGGAATGCCAGAGGTAATGGAGGCCATTTTGTTTAAGGCAGGAAAAATAAGGCCTGTGGTAGGTGTTGTAAAGGCAGTTGCCTCCGCTATTTGTATTGCATCGGGAGGATCCACAGGTAGGGAAGGCCCAATCATTCAGATAGGTGCTTCTCTTGGCTCAACCCTTGGGCAATATTTTAAATTCAGGCCAAATTTATTAAAAGTCCTTGTGGGATGTGGTGCAGCAGCGGGACTTGCAGCAACATTTAATACCCCTATTGCAGGGGTTATCTTTACCTTTGAGGTGGTTTTATTTGAGTTTAAAACCCGTTCCTTTATTCCCATTGTTATTTCCACCGTTTTTGCCACATTTATTTCCAGATATTATCTGGGGGATTTCCCGGCCTTCAGGGTGCCAAAATATTCCTTTGTACACCCTGTTGAATTTGGTTTTTATCTTTTACTTGGTTTACTGGCAGGGTTGCTCAGTGTTGTGGTTATAAAGTCACTCTATGGTGTGGAAGACTTCTTTGACAGATTAAAAGTGCCAGAGTTTATAAAGCCTGCAATTGGAGGACTTGTTGTGGGAATTATGGGTTTTACCCATCCAGAGATATTTGGAATTGGATATGAGACAGTGGAAAAGGCATTAAATTCAAGTCTTCCATTAAAAATACTTCTCATTCTAATTTTACTTAAAATTTTATCTCTGAGTTTTACCATAGGTAGTGGAGGTTCAGGTGGAATTTTTGCTCCCACCCTTTACATTGGTGCAGTTTTGGGAGGTGCCTTTGGGGAGGTTATGCATCACTTTTTTCCACATTTTACTGCAAACTCTGGTGCATATGCCCTTGTAGGCATGGCTGCCCTTTTTGCAGGGGTAAGCAGGGCAACCCTTACTGCAATTATAATTTTATTTGAAATGACCTTAAATTATAAAATAATTCTCCCCCTCATGTTTGCCTGTGTTGTGGCTGATGGCGTTTCATGGCTTCTCACAGATGCCACAATTTATACCATGAAACTTAAAAGAAAGGGCTTTCTTTTAAATCTTGACATGGAGGTTGATCCCCTTGAACTTAAGAGGGTTGAAGATGTTATGAATAGGAATATCATAAAAGTTGTGAGTAATGATAGGGTAAAGGATGTATTTGAACTTATGGTGGAAAGCCATCACCATGGATTCCCCGTAGTAAATAGAAAAGGTTTACTAATTGGATTGATAACGGAGGATGAACTTTTAAGGGATATAAGTAGGGGAAAAGAAAATATTCCTGTAAAAGATTCAATTGCTGCAAAACTAATAGTAACCTATCCTGATGAAAATCTTCATAGGGCACTTCATAAAATGGTACTTCACCATGTTGATTATCTTCCAGTTGTATCCAGAAAAAATCCAAGGAAATTACTTGGAATTGTAAGCAGATCTGACATCCTTAAAATCCTCAAATAATCTGGAACTTTTTTACTCTTTTTTCGTGAAAATATAGGAACTTTTTAGGGAGGTAGATATGAGTTCAGAAATAGATATCAATAGATTAAATGCAAAGATTTCAGCAGAAAGCGAATTTATAAAAGAGATATTAAATGAAGTAAAAAAAGTAATAGTAGGGCAGGAATATGTAATTGAGAGGTTGTTAATAGGACTTCTTACACAGGGGCATATTCTTCTCGAAGGCGTTCCCGGACTTGCAAAAACCCTTGCTATATCAACCCTTGCAAAAACCATAGATGCCAAATTTAAGAGGATTCAGTTTACTCCAGATTTGCTTCCAGCAGACATAATAGGTACAATGGTTTACAATCAGAAGACTTCAGAATTTTATCCGAGAAAAGGACCCATCTTTGCCAATCTAATACTTGCAGATGAAATAAACAGATCCCCTGCAAAGGTTCAGAGTGCTTTACTTGAGGCAATGCAGGAGAAACAGGTTACAATAGGAGATACTACCTATAAGTTAGATTTACCATTCCTTGTCATGGCAACTCAAAACCCAATAGAGCAGGAAGGGACTTATCCTTTGCCAGAGGCTCAGGTTGACAGATTCATGCTCAAATTGAAGGTGGACTATCCATCTAAAAAAGAAGAAAGAGAAATACTTGACAGGGTAGGGGATAACTATGAATTGAAATTTGAAGTAAAAACCGTTGCAACCCCTCAGCAAATTCTAAAGGCTTCCCAGGTGGTTAAAGAGGTATATATAGACGATAGGCTTAAGGACTATATTGTGGATATTGTTTTTGCCACGAGAAATGGAAAGGAATTTGGTCTTGATATTGATCCTTTAGTTGAATATGGGGCATCTCCCAGGGCCACTATCTTTTTAATGAGAGCAGCAAAAGCAAGTGCCTTTATAAATGGTAGAGGATTTGTAATACCCGAGGATATTAAATCCGTGGGGATGGATGTCTTAAGGCACAGGATAATTGTGACCTATGAGGCCGAAAGTGAAAATATAACATCTGAAGATATTGTTGAAAAAATATTTGATACCGTATTACTTCCATAGAAGGGGTATTTTAAAAGTGGAAATAGATAAAGGAATACTGAAAAAAATAAGGGAAATTGAAATCAGGACCAAAAAACTTGTCACTGAATCCATGGCAGGAGAATATCATTCAGTGTTTAAAGGTCAGGGGATGGAGTATGATGAGGTTAGGGAGTATGAAGAAGGTGATGACATCAGAAATATAGACTGGAATGTGAGTTCAAGAAGTGGAAATTTATATGTCAAAAAGTTTGTTGAAGAAAGGGAACTTACCGTAATACTTGCAATTGACATATCTTCATCCCTCTGGTTTGGAAGTGGCAAAAAGACAAAAAGGGAAATTGCAGCTGAAATTGGTGCGATTTTGTCCTTTTCAGCAATAAAAAACAATGACAGGGTGGGGTTGCTTTTATTTTCAGATAAGATTGAAAAATTTATTCCTCCTAAAAAAGGCAGAAAACATGTCTTGAGAATAATCAGGGAAATTTTAAATCCATTTAAAGAAAATAGAAAAACTGATATTTCAAAGGCCCTTGATTTTATATCCAAGGTACAGAAAAAGAGGGGAATAGTTTTTTTTATTTCAGATTTTTTTGGCGAAGATTATGAAAATAGCATCAAAGTGGTTGCAAAAAAACATGATCTGGTTGCAATTTGCATAAATGACATACTTGAATTTCATCCCCAAAGGGGTATTTCAGCCATTTTTGAAGATATGGAAGAAGGTGATACCGGATTTTTAAAGTTAAAGGGCAAAACCCTTGAGGGGTACGAAAAATTTTCAGAAAATTTCGTGGAAATGAGAAATAAAATTTTTAAAAGATATAACATAGATGTAATTGAAATCTTTACAGATGAAGATTATGACAAAAAGTTGGTTTCCTTTTTCAAAATGAGGATGAGGAGATTTAGATGAAAAAAGGTATACTAACCCTTTTGTTTTTACTATTTGTATCATTTTCCTTTGCCCAGAGGGTTCTAAAAGTAAATATTGATAAGAATAAGGTCAAAATTGGGGAGGAAATTAACTTAACATTTACCTTTAATAACTCTAATTTAAAGAATGTAAAACTCTTATCAAGTGGGGATTCTCAGTTAATTGTTAAAGATGAAAAAGTAGTTAAAAAATCAAAGAATGATATTGATGTAATCTTTAAGGTTGTAACATTCGATAAAAATATAAAAAAAATAGGACCTTTTATCTTAAAAATATATCCTTCAGGAAAGGAAGTAAAAGTTGATAAAACCTTTAATTTAAAGGTGCTATCGTCCCTTTCAGGAAAAGAAAAGGATATATGTGATATAAAAAGTCCATTAAATGTAAAATTTGACTATAAAACACTTATTTTATTGGTTATTATATTGTTTTTAGTAATAATATTATTAGTTTATATTTTAAAAAAGATTTTAAAAAAAGTGGGGAAGAAAGGGGAAGAAGTCTCAAAAAGAGTTTTACCTCCCCTTGAGGAGTTCAATATAAATTATGAAAAAATTAGGGATTTTATAGATAAGGGAGAATACAGAAATTTTTACTTTCAATTTTCAGAAATAGTTAGAAGATATCTTGAAAGGAGATGGAAGATACCTTTTTTAGAAAGAACAACAAGTGAAATTTTAAGAGATTTAGGGGCTCTTGAAAACATCTCTCAAGAGTTAAAGGAAAATATAAAACTTTTTCTTAAAAAGGGAGAACCTATAAAATATGCAGGTTTTATCCCTCTTGTGGATGAAACTGAGAAATTTAGAGATCTGGGCTTAAAAATAGTTTCTTTAAGTGAAGAACTCCTTATGAAAAAAGAGGAGGAAAGAAAAGTTGATTAAATTTCATTCACCACTGTATGCGCTACTTTTTATACCTCTTCTGATATTTTTTTTAAGGGTGGTTATTTTTAAGAGGAGTTTTTTTCCAGCTGTGAGGTTTCCATTTTTTTATCCCATAAAAAACTTAAGCAGGGGAACTTCTTTGCCTTTTGCATTCTACATAAAAATTTTTGCCATTATCTTTGTCATAATAGCCCTTATGAGGCCACAAAAGGTAAATGAGTTTGTGGATGTGATTACAGAAGGAGTGGATATAATTTTGACAATAGACACTTCTGGGAGTATGCAGGCAATGGATTTTAAGCCCAAAAATAGACTTGAGGTTGCAAAGGATGTAATTGAAAATTTTATAAATGGAAGAAAGGGGGATAGAATAGGACTTGTGGTATTTGCAGCAAGAGCAGTTACGCTCTGCCCCTTAACCATAGACTATCAAATTCTTACAAGATTCTTAGGGGAAATTCACACGGGTATGCTTCCAGATGGGACTGCAATTGGAGATGCCCTTGGAGTTTCAATAAATAGAATTAAAGAGGGTAAGGCAAAATCCAAAGTGATTATCTTAATAACAGATGGGGTAAACAATACGGGAGAAGTTTCACCCCTTACGGCAGCAGAAATTGCAAAGGAAAGTAGGATTAAGGTATACACAATTGGGGTTGGTACAAATGGTGTTGCTCCCATTTATGTCAGAGATCCCTATACAGGACATAAGAAAATAGCATATATGAAGGTTGAGATTGATGAAAAACTCCTTAAAAAAATTGCAAAAATAACCGGTGGAAAGTATTTCAGGGCAACCGATTCAGAGGCCCTGAAAAAAATATTTAAGACCATTGATTCACTTGAAAAAACTAAAATGAAAGTAAAATACTATTATAATTACAAAGAACTTTTTTATATTCCCCTTTTGATTTCAATCTTTTTAATTCTTTTAGGTGTTGTTATTGAGGAAATTATTTCAAGGAGATTGCCATAGGGGTAGAGAGATGAGGTTTGAACACTTTAATGTACTTTACTATATGTTTTTATTAATTCCCTTTGCAATATTTCTATTTTTTGCCGTAAAAAATAGAAGTAAAAGGATAAAACTCATCTCCCGGAACCCACATGTTTTAGATGAAATTTTGAAAAACTTTAGCAAATCAAAGAGGATTTTGAAATATTTCTTTTTAATCCTTTTTTTCATCTTTTCCATTTTTTCCCTTATGATGCCCCAGTGGGGAACTGAAGTTTCCAGAGTGGCAAGAAAAGGGGTTGATGTGATTATATGTCTTGATACCTCAATGAGTATGAACACAAGAGATGTAACCCCTTCAAGACTTGAAAGAGCGAAATTAGTTTTGTCTGACCTCATCTCAAATCTTGAAAGTGGGAGAATTGGGATAATTTCCTTTGCGGGAGATGCTTATGTTCAATGCCCTTTAACCGTTGATAGAAATGCAGCAAATATATTTTTAAATATCTTAAGTGTAAATTCTGCACCGGTTCCGGGAACGAATATTCCTTCTGCCATCTATAAGGGTATTGAGATTTTTAGAAAGAGAAATTCAAAATACAAAGTGTTGATTTTACTCACCGATGGAGAAAATCTTGAAGGTGATGTAGTTAAAGCTGCAAAAGAGGCAAAAAAAGAGGGAATTAAAATCTTTACAATTGGAATAGGCACCCCTTCTGGAGAACCAATACCCATTCTGGATAAAAGTGGGAATGTAATTTCCTACAAAAAGGATTCAAGTGGAAATGTTGTTGTAAGCAGACTTGATGAAAGAACACTTACTGAGGTGGCAAATATTACCGGAGGAAAGTATTTCAGGATTACAGGAGGTACCTTTAACATTTCTCCTTTAAACAAAATACTTGATTCAATGGAAAAGGAAGAATTTGAAGAGAGACAGATTATAAGGCATATTAACAGATTTCAGTATCCACTTCTTATTGCATTTTTCTTCCTATTTTTATATGTTTTTACTTCTGAGAGAAAAAATTCTTTAAGAGAATTATTTGAGGAAATAAAAGGGGTGGTGAAAAGATGAAGAAGATAATTTTCTTTTTGATAGTACTTTTTGCAGTTAAATTTCCCCTTTCCTCTGTTAAAGACCTTAAACTTTATTACCATCTCAAAAAGGGAAATAATGAATATAAAAAGGGAAAATTTGATTCAAGCCTTTCAAATTATATGAAGGCTCAAGGGGTGGCTCCTGAAAATCCAATTGTATCTTTTGACATTGGAAATGCAATGTATAAAAAGGGGAAGTTTGAGAAGGCAAGAGAGATATTTGAAAATATTTTAAATAGAAATAGGGACCTTCCTGAAGATTTAAAGGAAAATATATTTTACAATCTTGGAAATTGTTATTACAAATTAAAAAATTATGAAAAGGCTTTAAATTACTACAAAAAGGCTCTTCTTATAAATGGAAAGGATGAAAATGCAAGGAAAAATTATGAACTTACGTTGAAAAAGTTAAAAAAGAATAATAAGAATATGAATAAAAATAAAAATAAAGAAAATAAGAAAAAAAATAAAGATAATAAGAAGAATAATAGCAAAAACAATAAGAAAAAAAATAATAAAAAGAAAAAAAGTGAAAAAAATAAGAAAAATGATAAAAAGAAAAATAATAAGAGAGAAAATGAGAATAAAAATAAAAAAACTTCAGGTAAAAGAAAAGGAGAGAGGAAGTTAAAACCACGTGAGGGTTCAAAGGTGCTAAATGGTCTTAAAGAGAGCGAGAAAAAGATGCTTCAAAAACTCATCAAGGAAAAATTTAAAAATATTAAAAAGAGTAAAAAGGATTGGTAGTTATGAAAGGTAAAGTAGTATTTCCATTAATTCTCTGTTTAATATTTTCCACATATATCTTTAGTATAAACAAGGTATCGGCCTATGTAGATTCAAAGACCATTGGCATTCAGGATTATTTGACACTTACCATTAAAGTAGAAGGGGAAAACAGTAATTCTGCTGCCGTAAAAGATCTGGGCAATCTTGAAAATTTTTCCATAATTTCAGGACCCAACATCTCAACTCAGGTGAGCATAATCAATGGAAGTTTTTCTTCAAGCAAAACCTTTACCTATCAACTTGCACCCGAGAGGGTGGGGGAATTTACAATTGGTCCATTTACAGTACAAATTGGAGATAAAACCTATAGAATATCATCAATTAAAATAAAGGTGGTTAAGGGTAGGTTAAAGAGGAGAAAAAGAAGTGTATCCCCATTTGATTTCTTTGATAATTTTGGAAGTTTCGATGAAGACTTTGGATTTGGTAGAAGGCAGAGACAAAACATGGATCTCACCAACGATGTCTTTCTTAAAATGGAGGTGGATAAGAGAAAGGTTTATCTGGGTGAACCAATTGTGGCAACTCTTGTTTTATATTTTAGGGTGCCCATAGCCTCTGCAGACTTCATAAAGACAGGTTCAATGGATGGATTCTGGATATATGAAGAACCACAGAAAAAAAAGCCTGAGCAGGCAAATGTTTTTCTTAATGGGAAAAATTACATCAGATATGTAATTAGAAGGTGGGTTTTGATTCCCACAAAGAGTGGAAAATTGACTCTTTCTCCATGGATTATATCCCTTATTGCACGGGTGGAGAGGTCCTTCTTTGATTTTGGCAGTGATGTTAAATTGCGAAGAACAAGTAATCCGGTGGATATAACGGTTTTACCACTACCTGAAGGGAATAAACCGGAAAACTTTTCAGGACTTGTAGGAAATTACAGGATTGAAGCAAAACTTAAAAAAAATAAGTTAAAAGTAGGAGAGGCAACAACACTTACAATTAAAATAAAGGGTAGAGGAAATTTATATACTTTTTCGGATATAGATCTACCAAAGATTGATGGTCTTAAAATATACCCACCAAAGATAAGTGGGAAACAGAGGATTGGAAAGGGTGGATATTTTGTTGAAAAGGATTTTGAATATGTTATAATACCTCAAAAATCCGGGAAATTTGAGATAAGTGGCGTTAAAATTTCCTATTTCAATTTAGACAAAAAAGAATATGAAGTTTTGACATCTCCTTCATTAATTTTAAATGTGGAAAATGGAGGAAATAATGAGACATTTTTACCTCCGCCTTCAACCACCTATTCTGAGCCACAACTCTTAAATAAGGATATATACTTCATAAAGAGTAATTTTCAACTGAGGGATGATTCCAGATTTTTATGTGAAAGGAAAATCTATTGGGGTATATTTTTTCTGATTTTTCTTTTAAATATCCTTGCAATTTTCTTTGAAGTGAGGAGGGAAAAACTGCTTTCCAACTTTTCTGAATATAGAAAAAGCACTGCCTACAAAAATTTTCTTAAAAAGATGAAAAACTGTGGCAAGAAAAAGGATAAACCAGAAAAAATTGAGTGTATGTATGAAGCAGTAAATGAATATTTAAAAGATAGATTTTTACTTACATCAATTGAAATTTCAAGAAACAATCTCAAAAAACTCCTCAGTGAAAAAAATGTAAGTGGTGAACTTATTGAAAAGTTAATTTCAAATTTAAACAGATGTGAGGCCGCAAAGTTTATAAAGAGTGAACTTGAAGCAACTGATGAAGGAAAACTTTTAGAGGATTTGATGGAAACAGTTAAATCCCTGGAAGAGGAGGTGGGAAAAATTGAAAATAGGTAAAACTTTTTTAATAATTTTCCTCTTTTTATTTTTTGCAATATCCATATTTTCCCAGGGAATGTTAAATAGGGCAAATACCCTTTATTCAGGTGGAAAATATAAAGAGGCTCTAAAAATATATCTAAAAATATTAAAGGATAAAAATATCCACAACGCGTATTTATATTACAACATTGGGAATTGCTACTTCAAACTTGGTAAACTTCCCCAATCCATTCTATTTTATGAAAGGGCTCATCTATTAAAACCAGATGATAGTGAAATAGAATATAACTTAAAATTTGCAAGGTCACTTTTGAAAGGGAAGTATGAAATTGAACCTGAAAATCCCATTGAAATAATTGCAACAAAGGTATTAAATGTTTTTTCCATAAATTTTTTATCAATCCTCTTTCTTATATTTTTTTTGGCGGTCAATGTTTCCTTTTACTTTTATTTTAAATTCAGAAAGGGACAGGGTAAAAAAAGGGCTCTTTTTATATTCATCACCACTTTGCTCATTTTCTTCATAATTGGTGGGATGCTCTTTACAAGATATGAGACTGTTGAAAACTATAACTATGGAATTGTCATGCAAAATGGAAATGTTTATAGTGGTCCGGGAAACTCCTTTACGCTTCTTTTTAATTTAAGTAGTGGAACCAAGGTTAAGATAATTGAAAAAAAGGACAATTTCTACCACATTAGGGCTGGGAAGGGCTTTGAGGGGTGGATTAACTCAAAACTTGTGGAAAAAATAAGGGATTTTTAAGATGTTATACATTGGAACATCGGGGTTTTACTATAACCATTGGATGGGAAAGTTTTATCCAGAAGGAATAAAGAAGAGCGATTTTTTTAAATTTTACATGGAAAAATTTAATACAGTTGAGATAAATTCAACCTTTTATCGCCTTCCTTCTGAAAAAACCATGCTTAGTTGGAGTGAAAAAACACCTGAAGATTTTAAATTTTCCATTAAGATGTGGCGGAGAATTACCCACTATAAAAAGTTAAAGGATGTAGAGGAAGATATTGAATTATTTCTGAGTAGGGTTAGTTTACTTGGCAAAAAGTTGGGAATTATTTTAATACAACTTCCCCCTTCAATCCATTTTTCTCCTGAACTTCTTGAAGATTTTTTAAAAATTCTTCCTCCAGATTTTTCATATACAATTGAATTTCGCCACAAATCCTGGTTTTGTGAGGATACCATTTCTCTTTTAAAAAGATATGGGGTAACCTTTTGTTCTTTGAGTATTCCAAAGGACTTTCCAGATGATATTTTCATAACATCTGATAAAATCTACTATAGATTTCACGGGAAAAAATCCCTATACAACTATTGCTATACAGAGGATGAATTGAATGAATTTGCTTTAAGGTTAAGGGAAAAAATGGATGTAGCAGGAGACATCTACATATTTTTTAACAACGATTTCAATGGATACGCCCCCCGGAATGCTATGTATCTTAAGAAGATTTTGCCAGAATAAGTAAAAATTACTTCATTTTTTAAAGTGAAAATATTCACATAATTAAATTTTTATGTATGCTTTGTAGTTTTTCTTGATAATTCTTTTTATAGTTTTTATAATGAAAGAAAGTGATTTTTAGGCTTTAAGATGACACATATATCTACAACTGTATATTTACATCTTTTCTTGAATTCATTATTAAAAAACCATCAATGTTTTTTCATTTATGTGTTAAAAAAGGTAAAAATTCAAAAAATATAAAATTATTAAGGAAATATTCTGCAATTTGTAAAGGAGAAATTGAGAATGGGCAAAAAAATATCAATAATATCACTTTTCATACTCATATCTTTTTCTCTAATTTTTTGTGCTGTATACAATGTGAGTACTCCTGCAGAATTTCAAAATGCGCTAAATAGTGCAGCAGCAAGTAGTGAAGATGACATAATTCAGGTATCAACAGGGATCTATGACTTTTCCGAAACCGCAACATATAAAACAAATGGTGGTTCAGGGAAACTTACAATAATTGGAGGTTCCAGTTCCCCTGAGGATACCTCTTTTAGTGTCAAACATGGAGTAAATAAATTAATTGTGATAAATACGGATCAGGACAATAATGGTGGAGATAACAGTGATGATATAGTAATAAAAAATATTCTTTTTAAAAATGCTCCAGTTAAAATATATGGATCAGAAGCAAATATAACAGTGTATAACTGCTATTTTTGGTATCTGTCACAACTTTTTATTTCTTCTGATAGTGGGTATGTTGATATCGAGAATTCCTATTTTTTCCACAATTCTACTAGTATAAGGTTGAATAAAACACCCAATGTATTCATTGCAAACAATATAATTTACGATAACGATTGGGGTATTTATGGTTATTTTAGTGGATCCACCAGAATAAAAATAATAAATAATTTAATCTGTGATTCAAGCAATTTTGGAGTGGACTTCTGGAATGACTTCTATCCTCACAAAAATAATAAAGAAAATGCCCTTTTTGAGATATATAACAATATAATTCGTTCCAATGAATCAGATTTACACATTACACGGGGACATGGTTATGGGGTTACATTAAATCTGTTTAACAATGACTTTGATGATGATGCAGATTTTGACAATCCTTCTTCTGGTGATCTGAGAATAGAGGATACTTCTGATTATCATCATGGGGGAAATATAAAAAGTGATCCACTTTTTGTGGATGTTGATTCTCAAAATTTTCATTTACAGCCAGATTCACCCTGTATAGATGCTGGTAATGATGGCGCTCCTTCCCTTCCTTCAAAGGATTATGATGGAAGGGACAGAATAATTGGACCACATGTGGATATGGGTCCATACGAAGAAGATGATGTAGATATTGAGGTTTCAAAAAGCGACTCTCAGGATCCAGTTTCTCCCGGTGATACTTTAACATATACAATAACTGTTAAAAATAATGGTCCTTCAACTGCTCTGGACGTTTCTGTTTCAGATAACATCCCTTTAGAAATACTAAATCCACAGTATTCCACCGATGGTGGCAATACATGGAATGATTGGTCAGGTTCTCTTACCATTGGTGATATGAGTTCAGGAGATACTTATACTTTTTTAATAAGGGGTACAGTAGATCCCACAATAGGGGCAACAACCACTATAAATAATACTGCAAGTGCAAATGCAAATACCCATGACTACAATCCAGATAATAGTTCTGATACTGAATCTACACTAATAAGAGTTTTGGCTGATTTATCAATAACAAAAAGTGATAACCCGGATCCTGTGGTTGCAGGTAGCAGTACTCTTACATATACGATAAATGTATCAAATGGTGGACCCAACTATGCATCAGATGTTGTCTTAAATGATGACATTCCTCAGGAAGTTGAAAATCCAGAATATTCCACAGATGGTGGAAGTACATGGAATGTATGGAGTGGAAGTTTAAATTTAGGGACACTTTCAAATGGAAGCAGCAGAACCATTTTGATTCGTGGAACTGTAAGTCCATGGGCAATTGGAACTATTTCAAATAGTGCTTCAATTTCAAGTAACGCAGATGATAACAATACTTCAAATAATTCAGCGACTGAAAGTACAACCATAAATACCTCAGCAGATTTAAGCATAACAAAAAGTGATGGTTCAGATCCTGTAATCGCCGGAAATGAATTGACATATACAATAAGGGTTTTAAATGATGGACCAAGTGACGCAAGAAATGTGGTAGTTTCAGATAACTTACCTTCAAGCATTGAAAATCCTGAATATTCCACAGATGGTGGAAGTACATGGAATACATGGAGTGGAAGTTTAAATTTAGGAACACTTTCAAATGGTAGTGGCAGAACCATTTTAATCAGGGGAATTGTAAGTTCTTCAGCAACGGGGTCAATTTCAAATACAGCAACAGTTTCAAGTGATACATCGGATCCGAATACTTCAAATAATAGCGCCACAGAAAATACGACCATAAACACCTCGGCAGACTTAAGCATAACAAAAAGTGATGATCCAGATCCTGTAATCGCCGGAAATGAATTGACATATACAATAAGGGTTTTAAATGATGGGCCAAGTGACGCAAGAAATGTGGTAGTTTCAGATAACTTACCTTCAAGCATTGAAAATCCTGAATATTCCACAGATGGTGGGACTACCTGGAACACATGGGGTGGAAGTTTAAATTTAGGAACAGTTGAAAGTGGAAAAAGCAGTGAGATTTTAATTAAAGGAAAAGTTTCTTCTTCAACAATGGGTTCACTTTCAAATACAGCCTCCGTCTCAAGTGATACAGATGATCCAGATACTTCGAACAATAGCACAACAGAAAGTACCACGGTAAATACTTCAGCAGATTT
>JAMOQF010000109.1 GCA_027064125.1 Acidobacteriota bacterium | reverse complement strand
GCATTTTATATGCAGCCAGATCCAGAAGATGAAAATCTCGCACTCTGTGTGGATGTCCTTGCCCCCGAAGGATATGGAGAAATAATAGGTGGTGGACAGAGAATTGACGACTATGAATTACTTTTAAAGAAGATAAAAGAGCACAATCTACCCGTTGAAGCATTCAAGTGGTATCTTGACATAAGGAAATATGGCACATTTCCCCATGGAGGATTTGGAATGGGAATTGAAAGATGTGTGGCATGGATTTGTGGAATAAGACATGTAAGGGAAACAATAGCATTTCCAAGAACTCTCTATAGAATTTATCCATAATTTTTTGGGGGGAGAAAAATGAAAAAGTTTTTATTTTTTTCAATTTTTTTTGCAATTTTGTTTTCCTATTCAATGTCTCAGATCCCCATGGGAAATGTTTCCTTTGGAGCAGATTTTGGATACTTCAACCAGGCGGTCATAACCCCGGATCACAAACTCGGTCTTGTTTCAGATTCTGATAATGACAGGGTAATTTTATTTGATCCAAGAAAATATACTGACAACATTATTGGATCAGTGGGCACAGGAGATTATCCAATGGGTATTTACTTAACCCCTCAGGGAGATTATGCCTGTGTTTTGAATTATGGTGATAATACAGTTACAATTATTAACCTTTCTAATTTTGATACTGCCACCTATCACCCCCCACTCCCGGTGGAATTTACCACCTATTCCAATATAGGAATAACACCCGATGGAATGTATGGACTGGTGGCAAATTCAAGACAGGACGCAAACCAGGTATTTATCTTTAAAATTTCCACCACAGAGAGCAATCTACATGTGGCAACCCTTCCAACAGGGAAACTTCCCGTAAGGGTGTATATAAATTCTCCCAAAAATCTTGCATTTGTAATTTGCACCGGAAAAGATTCAAATGATGAAATAACTGCCATAAATTTAAACAACTTTACTGTAGATTCCACATTTTCTGTTGTTGACAGCGATTTCGACAGGAACACATCTGCTGGCTTAACAAGAAATAACATTGTATTTTCTCCAGATGGTTCCCTGGGGTTTGTCTGTGATTCCCTATACAATGATCTCATGATTTTTGAGATACCCAATTATACAACACAGTATTACCTTGACTTTGACAATCTTGGTTATAACTTAAATGGACTTTCTGGTTGCTACATATCACCCGATGGCAATCACATTTTCTGTGTGGCAATTGTTGACAATAAAATAATACAGATAAATAGTGGGGATTACTCAATAGAGGCTCTATATTATGATTCAGCAGGCAAAGTTAGATTTGACGCCTTTAACAATATGGTATTTGACATTGACAATGAAACCCTATATATATCCTCCGTTGGAAGTGATGAAATTTTACAAATAGACTATCTTCGGAAAAAAATAATAAATTTCTTACCAGCGGGGGATGGCCCTGAACTGATTTATAAAAGTACTGACAGTATTTATTTGTGTTCACTTAATGTCTATTCTGAAGATGTCTCTCTTTTTCTTTTATATCCATGTGAATTTTACATCCCAACCTTTAGAAATACAGATATTGAAAAGACAGGATATGCCTTTAGCAATCCATCAGATAACCCCGTATCAATATATTTTCATTTAATAGATTCAGATGGATATTATGTTAATGATGAACCTGTGAGAAAGATTCTTTCGCCCCACAATCAGATAGCATTTATTGGAGATCAATTTTTCAACCTACAAAACAATATGGATAATGGATGGGTGCTTGCCATTTCAAATGATGAAAATATAAAGTCCTTCTTCTTATCCATCGATGTGAATAATAACTACATAGATGGAGCCCTTGGGTCTAATTACATATACACCAATGAATTTTTCTTTACCCATGTAATGGAAGATTACAACAATGGGATTAAAAATGTAGAAACGAGGTTATTTTTACTAAATCCCACCTACGGAGATGTAAAAGTAAAACTCTCGCTATATGATGAAAATGGAAATATATTGAAAGAAGATGAAGAAACTATAAATTCCGGAAAATTGTTTACAGGTAGTATGAAAGAAATCTTTTACAGAAATGATACACAATACACCGTAAATAATGCCTACATTAAGGCTCAGGTAGAAGAAGGAGAAGGTCTATATGGATATTTAAGGATAAACCACTATGATCAGGATGGAAATTTAATCACCATTCACACTCTGCCTATTGCCTTAGATGGCGGAAAAAATAAACTCTACTCCCCACATTTTGCTTCAGGTGGAAGTTTTCCACTACCTTATTCAACTACATTCAATATTATCAACACATCTACCGAAAGTGCTGATATAACCTTTACACTCTACGCAGAGGATGGAAATGTTTACACAAACACCATACAGGATGTTCCCTCAATGGGAATTTTAACTCTTAAAGGATGGCAATTGTTCCAATTAAATGATCCATCAACATATCCAGATTACACCACCGGACAGGTTGTAATTACCTCCACTCAGGATGGCCTTGTTGGAGATGTAATATTTGGTGATGGCGGCAACAACCCTCCCCAATTTGAGTCTTCCCTATTACTTGACGATACTCCTTATAACTGGGGAGTTTTTTCACATGTGGCAAATGGTCCCATAGAAAACACTGATCTTGTATACTATACAGGTCTTGCAATCTCAAATCCAAATGATTTTCCAATAAATGTCTATGTGGATGCCTATAGGGAAGATGGCACATTTGTTGGAGAAAGACTTGTATCGATTGATTCCAACGATAGGTTAATTGGTGTAATCAGCAATGACTATTTGATACCTGATGCTGCAAATCAACTTGGAGGATATATAACACTATATAGTGACGATGGAACATTCATTGCCTTTGAACTGTTTACAGACAACCATGGAAAATTTCTTTCGGCTGTTCCCATAAACTAATTGACTTAATGGCTTTAAATGTTTATAATTTATTAATAAGTTTTAACAAAGGAGGTAACAATGAGTTACGAAGGATATGAAGGGAAAGGATCAAGTGTTGGAGAAAAATTATTTTACTTTGTAATAGGTGGTTTTGTGGGTGCAACAATTGCACTTCTTTTTGCCCCTAAGAGTGGTGCTGAAACAAGGGAGATAATTTCACGAAAGGCAAAGGAGAAAAAAGAAGAATCCGCTGCAAAGATTAAAGAACTACAGGAAAAATTGAAAGAGACTAAAGAAAAACTTGCTGAACAGGCAAATGAACTCAGCAAAAAGGGAAAAGAAATAATTGAGAAGAAAAAGGAAGTTATTTCAACTGCAATTGAAGCCGGTAAAAAAGCTTATAAAAGTGAAAAAGAAGGAAAAAAAGGTAAAAAAGAGGAAGAATAGACTATGGGAACAAACATTTATTTAATCCTCATTTTACTACTTCAAACAATTGTAATTATTGGCATTGGTATAGCCATCTTTCTAATGGCAAAAAGGATAAATCAGTCTCTTGCAAAAGTTGATAAATTGATGGAAGATGTAAAGCCCAAAATTGAAGAGATAAGTGATAAAACAAACCTTTTGATGGACAAAATGACCCCAATTCAGGAAAATGTATTAAAAATCAGTGAAAACTTAGTTGAAGCATCTGAAACAGTAAAAGAGGCTGCGGGAAAAATGGGAGAAAAGGTAAATAGAACAGGCGACATCGTAGTTAAAAACATTGAAGATTTTGACCTTGTCTTAAACGATATGAAAAAGAGATTGGTAATGATTTCAGAAGCGGTTACAGAAGGAATATTGACCCCCATTTATGAACTTTCAGCCATTTTAAAGGGGGTAAAATCTGGTATCAATATGCTTCTTGGAAGAGATAAAAAATCTGTTAACAAAGCCATTTTAGATGAAGAAATGTTTATTTAAAAATGGGGAATTTATTTTCCCCATTTATTTCCTTTTTATTACAAGAACCGTTTGATCATCCTCAAGTTTTCCAGAATGAAATTGTTTAACTTCATCAAAAGTCTTTTCAACAATTTCTCTACTTTCTCTTTCCCTATATTTCAACAAAGTTTCCTTTAATCTCTCAATCCCAAATTCCTCTCCCCTATCATTTGTGGATTCCAGAAGTCCGTCAGTGTAAATGAAAATGATATCACCGGTTTTAAATTCTATCTTTCCCACTTCAATCTCTATTTCTTCAAACATACCTAAAATTGTACTACCTTTAACAAGTGAAATGAATTTATCTCCTCTCAATAAAAGGGGAGGATTGTGTCCACAATTCACAAATTCAATTAAATCACCACTTAAAGGATACCTTAAATAAAAAAGTGTGGAATATCTCTGAGGAGCAGTTATTTGATATAAAAATTTATTCAACCTTCTTATCAACCTGAACAAACTTTCATTCCCATAAGGTTGTCCAAGTAATACCGAATTAACAGAAGCCATCAGAAGAGATGATGGAAACCCTTTTCCACTTATATCTCCAACGAAAAAATCAACCCTCCTTTCTCCCATAAAGAAGTTATAAAAATCTCCACTTACAACTTCTGCTGGTAAGCACATTCCATAGATATCCAAATCTTTAATGTCTGGAAACCTTTTCGGGAAAAATTTTTTCTGAACATCTCTTGCAAGTTCAATTTCCCTTTTTAACTTTTCATTTTCCGAAACCTCCTGAAGCAATTTTGAAATGTTTTCAGCCATTAAATTGAAACTTTTAGATAGTTGGGCAAGTTGATCATATCCAGTTTCATCTACTCTAAAATCAAAATTTCCCTTCTGAATTTCAAGAGTCCCCATGTACAATTTATCAAAAGAACGGGTTAAATCTCTGGCAAGCGAAATTCCCTTTGAAACAGAGAAAACGGCTATTATGAGCAAAAAAGAGAAAATGAAAAAGATAATATATACAAAAAATTTTAACTGATATGAAAAAAGAACCTTTAAAACATCACTTAAATAACCGGAAATAAAAACCAAACATTTTTTATCACCTATCTTAGATGTTTCTTTGTTGGTCTCAATGTCTTTACCGTATATCAACCTGAAAAAAGAAAATTTAAGGTCAAGGGCACCTCCATGAGAAAAGGAATCAACATTTTTTTTCAGTCTCTCACCACTAATCTTTTTCAATTTAAACAAATTTTTGCCGTCATTTATGTAAAAGTTATTTCTGGAATCTATTAACACAGGCTGAAAATATATGGAACTGTCCCTGGAAATACTTCCCACAAATCCTTCAGTGATGGGGATGAAGGAATCAAGATAAAACCTTTTTCCTTTAATATTCAAAGTTGAATGAAACAAAATTACAGGTAATGTCCTGATAAAAAAAATCCCCTTCCTGTTCTTTTTCAAATACCATTCAGGAAACTCAATGGAGCCAAACAACTTCCCTAAGAATTCATCACTTGTATATATTATTTTCATTTTCCCCTTTTCAGTTTTATAAAAGATGGAAAAGATCCCGGCGTTTTCAAAGTCATACTCTCTCAAAAATTTATGTAAGAAGATTAGAAAATCATCTTCACTTTCAATGTTTTTAATTAAAATTTCCTTTTCAAGATTTAGATTTAAAAGAGATAGGTTATACTCAACCCTTTCCACTTCCATCTGAAAAATATGGGAACTAAGAAATCCACTTGAAAGATATATTACAAAATAGAAGAGTAATCCAAATATAATGGTAGGTATCACCGTTGACAGAAAAAAAAGAATAAGGAATTTATTTTTAATTTTGAAGAAAAACTTTCTTTTAAAATTTCTAAAGGGAGTAAATAAAAACTCCTTCAAGAAACTCCTTTCCAGCAAAAAAAACATCAATCTGAAAAAAAGAAATAGGCCAAATAAAAAGGTAAATACAATCGAAAAAATCTTCAAAAGTTCAATTTTAAAATAAATCGAAACAAGCCAAACAAGAAGCAAAATGGAAAAAATCATAAAAGAAGGTAGTAATAATATTTTTTTAATTTTCATTTTTCCTTTTTAAATCTGCAACCATTAAATAAATGCCTTCAACATTTTCAATATTGTAAAATATTATTATGGTGGAAACATCTTTTATACTTCTTTTTTTATCTTTAACATCCCTTAAATCTAACCAGCGTGGTTTAAAATATATTTTACCCACTCCATTTTGAGAAATTTTCCTTTCAATCTCTGAAATCTCTTCAAATTTCAAACTCTTAAATAAAATCCTTCCCAGAAAATTTTCAACCTGAATAACCCTTTTATTTGTAATTACATATAAAACATTTGCGAGTTTATTATACCTGTAAATCAATCTACCAACAAAGAGATAAAACCCCGCCAGCAAAAAGGGAAGAGACATTACAAATCCAAAAATATCCCTTCCACCACGGGGATGGTATCTAATTGAATCAAGCGCCATAAAAAGTGAGAATAAAAAAGAGAAAAGCCCAATAATAGTTATATACCAGTCCATTCCTTCAAAAAAAAATTTTCTAACGGGAAATGACTTCCATAAAATTTTTTCACCATTTAAAAGGTATCCTGAAAGGGCTTCGTCAAATTGTCTTAATTTAAAAGCATCCTCCATGAAATTATCCCTTTAAAATCTTTATCATTTCACTATGTATTTTACCATTGGAACAAAGTATTTCATCACCAAAAATTGAGTATTTGCCGCCAGAGAAATCACTTACAATACCCCCTGATTCCTCAAGAATTAATTTAGCCGCCGCTGTATCCCAGGGTTTAAGCCGCCTTTCCCAGAACCCATCAAATCTTCCCATGGCAACATAGCATATATCAAGGGCTGCCGAACCATCCCTTCTAACAGCCTGAGCACTTTTTACAAATCTCACAAATAGTTCAAGGGTATCATCCTTAGATTCGTGGATATCATATGGAAAACCAGTAGCCAACATTGAATCAATTAATCTTCCTATTCCTGAGACCTTTATTCTCTTTCCATTTAAAAAACCACCTTCCCCTTTAATTCCTTTAAACAATTCATTTCTAATGGGATCATAGACAAGTCCCATAACCACATCTCCATGTTTTTGTAAGGCGATAGAAATGGAAAAAAAGGGATATGCGTGGGAAAAATTTACAGTTCCATCCAGTGGATCTATAATCCATAAATATTCATTATTTCCGTTTATTTCACCCCTTTCCTCTCCAAGTACCCCATCCTCTGGAAATTTTTTACCAATTTCCTCCTTTAAAAATTTTTCAGAGGCAAAATCAGCATCCGTCACAAGATCTATTTCACCCTTTTTCTCTATTTTTAAATTTTCCTCAAAAAATTCAAGTAAAAGTTTGCCTGCTTCAAGTATTATTCTCTCTGAAAAAATCTCTCTATCCTTTATATCTTTCATCTCCAACCTCCTTTAAAAACTCACCCCAATTCCTATATACTCTAAAAAACCTCTTTTTATTAAATCCTGAAATGTTTCCAATTCCAATACACACTCCCCCTACCCTTTCAACAGCTTCACAAAGAAGAGATTCATTACTGCTGTGCCCAAATAAAAGCACTTTTTCTCCATTCTCCATTTGATTTTCAGTAACTTTAACTTTATCCAACCTTCTCCAGAATAAATCTTTTGAAAAATTGATTATCCTACCCGATTCAACCAAAATGTCATTTGAGAAAATCCTAACATTTTCTCCAAACTCCTTACCCAGCCCCTTCAGAATTTCCTTTACCACATCCTTCAAACCAAAGGATACAAAGGAACACTTTTTATCACAAATCCCTTTAAAAAATTCATAGAAGTTTCTGTCGGCGCTTTTAGCAGCTATCCTAACACCCTCCACATAATCCTCATATTTTACCCCTTTAAGAGCGAAGATAAATAACTTTAAGAGCAAGAGATTTGAAAACTGAAGATCCATACATCTGAAGAGTTTAAATGTATATAACACCACTCCAGACAATAAAAACTTAAAGGAAATTGGAGAAAATCTCCTTAAATACTTCTTGAATAAATAGGTTGAGATAATAATAAGGGAATGCCCCATGATAATACACTCATCCACATCAAAAATGTAAACATCAAAAGTGTAGGGATTAAAATATTCCATTTGCAAGTAATCTCTTCCCATTTTGAAGTGCAGTATTCCTAAACAAAAAGATAAGTGATGTGGTCATCATATTTTTTATAGCAAACATCATAGCCTTTTGCCATTTTTCAGGTTCTATGTTAAAGGGAGGAATTATAAAATGTTTTAAAAGATAAAAAAAAGGCACCCACCTTACAATCGTCAAATTCCCAACATCAAAAGGCATAAAATCACTCATTCTCATTGTAAAAAGGACAGATTTTTCCACAGGATGAAGCATTGCAACTCCCCCCTCCTCTTCCTCAAACCATAAAAGGGTATTTTGGAGAAAGGGTAAAATATCTCCCGCACCACACGAAAGATGTCCATCAAATATGGGAAATCCACTTCCCTTTCTAAAATCCATATTTTTAACGGAAAATGAAAACCCAGACTTCTTTATATCTTCAACTGAAAGTTTTGATTTAAGTCTAACTATGTCCCGGAAAAAAAGGAGAAAATTTTTCATTCCACCTTCATCAAATTCTTCTTCCCTTTTAAAATGGGCATAAAACTTCCTTTCACTTAAAAGGATTTCCCTTTCAAAAATTTGCAAAAAGGAATTTAAAAAATTTTCAATATTTCCATATTTCTCTCTTAATTTTTGAGATAAATTATCTATTTCACTAAACTGAGAGTAAGTGGAAAATCTGTTATCCAAATTAACCTCCTCTCCTATGATTAAAATAGTAATTTAAAAGCACATCTTCACCAAAATTTTTAGAACATATAAATTTAAGTTTTAGCGCATCTTCCATCTTTAAAATATCTTTTTTAGCATTATAAAATGAAATTCCATCACCGAGGAGTTTAGGTGCAAAAAAAATGTGAATCTTGTCAACAAAACCATATTTAATAAACTCACTAATTGTAAAACTTCCACCTTCAACAAGGACTGAAGATACCCCTAAACCAGCAATCTCTTTTAAAATAGCATACAAATCAAGACGCCCTCCATCTTGAGGAATGGAAATTATTTTACACTTTTTTGAAATTTCACCATGTTCCACATCCCCACCTGTAAAAATTACAATGGGTTGCTCCTCTCCACCTTCTGAAAATATCCTTGCACTTGCAGGAATTTTTAAATGGGGATCAATAACAAACCTATAAAAAGGGACTCCCTTTTTTTTCTTATACCTGCATGTAAGAAGTGGATTATCCTTCAATATGGTATTAACTCCAACAAGAATGGAATTATATCTATATCTGAGAAAATGGGTATACTTTCGAGCCTTATCTCCCGTTATCCACTTTGAATTTCCTGAAGTTGTCGCCAACTTCCCATCAAGCGTTAAAGCTACCTTAATGGCAACAAAGGGAATTTTTTTTACTATAAATTTAAAAAAATCTTCATTTAAGGATTCAAGTCTTTTATGAGAACCTAAAACATCCACAGTTATCCCATTTTTTCTCAATTTTTCAATGCTCTTTCCAGATACAAGGGGATTTGGATCCATCATACCCACCACAACTCTTTTTATTCCAGTTTCAATTATTCTGTCAACACATGGAGGCGTTCTTCCATGGTGGAAACATGGTTCAAGGGTTACATACATTATGGAACCTTTCGCCCTATTCCCAGCCATTTTAAGGGCAACAACTTCCGCATGATCTTCATGGGCATATATATGGTATCCTTCCCCTACAATCTCCCCATCCTTTACAATCACACAGCCCACTGAAGGATTGGGAGAGGTCTTTCCCATCCCCATATAAGCAAGTCTTACAGCCCTTTCAAAAAAATACCTATCTCTATCCCTCATTTGAATCACTTTCAAGAATTTCAAGTTCAAGTCTGTTTATTTTTCTATAGTCAGAATCAAGTATTTTGAAATGATATTTTGATATATCTACCTCTTCACCACTTTCTGGAATCCTTCCCAGATAACTCACAATAAGTCCCCCTATTGTAATGACATCTTCTGTTTTTATTGATTCAGGAAATTCACCAATTTCCTCTTCAAAGGAATCCACTTCATAGGTTGCATCTAAAATATATCTATTTTTATCCACCTTTACCTTTTTAATTTTTTCTCTCTGATCTTCATCTTTGATATCTCCAAAAATTTCTTCAAATATATCCTCAAAGGTGACAATTCCCTTAATTCCCGCCTCACCATCCACCACCAGAAGCATCTGTTCTCCAAGTTCCTTCATTTTCTCAATAACGGATATTAAAGTTGCAGTTGCAGGAATTGTTGAAAGTGGAAAGATGAGCCCTTCAATGGTATCTACATTTCTTTTTCTATTCTCTTCATCGTAAAACTTTAGCAAATTTCTTATGAAAATTACTCCATAGACCACTTTATTGTTTTTTGATTCAAAATAAACTATTCTACTGTGATTCTCCTCAATCATCTTCTGCTTTACATCTTCAAGGGTAGCAGAAGAATTAACATAAATAACATTACTCCAGTCAATCCTTACCTTATCCACTCTTCTTTCAAAAAGTTCCAGAATGGAATCCACCATTTTTAATTTCTTATCTTCTATATGAAATCCATATTCCTTTGCAATATCTACAAAGGTTTGAAATTTTTCAAAAAATGAAATGGCGTCCCCCCCACTTCTCTTTTCTTTAGAAAGAAATGCCCTTTTAATTTTTGCAAGGATGGGAAAAAAGATCTTAAAAAAATTTCTGGGGTTTCTCACAATAAAGGGTGGCAAAACCTCTTTTAAAAGATAAAAAAAGAAGAGATTAAAAAGAACAATCAAAAAAGAAAAACTGCTCAAAGAAAAAAATTTAAATAAAATAATGGTGGAAATAGCAAAAAAGAAAAAATTAAAGAACTCAAGAAAAGAAAGATAAAAATTTTTTGAAAAGAAGAAATCGGATAACAGATATTTTCTCTTTTTCCATTCAATATCTTCAAATAGTAGTATATAATCTCCCAGATTTAAATTTGAAATGGAAAACTTCATAGAGGAAAAAAATAAAATAAGAAGACTTAAAACAATAAATTTAATTAAAAATGTCAAAACAGAATAGTTCATTTTTCTCCATTTTTGTCCCCAATTTCCTCAAAATCGCAATTGTCATTGGGACAATATATTTTTACCACTTTTTTGGTTCTCTTTTCAAGTAAATAGGGACTTCCACATTTTGGACACTTTCTATTAATAGGTTTATCCCAAGAGATAAAATTGCATCTGGGATAATTACTACAACCATAAAAGATTCTCCCCCTCTTTCCTCTCCTTATAACAATTTCACCATCACATCCATCCAAAGGACACTTAACATTAATTACCTCTTTTTTTACATAATTACATTCAGGATAATTGCTACATGCAATAAATTTTCCATATCTGCCTATCCTCTCCACAAGCAAAGATCCACACTCAGGACACTTTTCTTCTAAAATTTTCATCTCCTTTTTAGACCCATTTATGGGTTTTGTATACTTACATTCAGGATAACCACTACATGCATAAAATCTTCCATATCTACCACTTTTTATTACAAGTTTTCTACCACACTGGGGACAGATTTCAGTTTCACCAGAATCTTCATCTTCAATTTCCATTGTATTTTTACACTGTGGATAATTTTCACAGGCAAGAAATCTCCCAAATTTTCCCCACTTAATAACCATCCTTCCACCACATTTCTCACATATTTTATCGGTATACTCAACTTCCCTTTTAACATCCTTCATTTCCCTTTTGGCAACTTCAAGAAGTTTAGAAAAATTTTCATAAAACTTTCTCAGTTGTTCAGTCCAATCCATTTCTCCCCTTTCTATCTTATCAAGTTCCTCTTCCATTTTTGCGGTATACTTATAATCAAAAATATCTGAGAAACTCTGCATAAGTAAATCCACGACAAGTTCACCTGTGGGTGTGGGTTTAAATTTTCCCTCTTCCTTAATCACATAATCTCTATTTTGAATGGTTGATACAATAGTAGCATATGTACTTGGTCTACCTATTCCCTTCTCCTCAAGAGTCCTTATGAGCGATGCCTCCGTATATCTTGAAGGAGGCTGGGTAAATTTTTGTTCAACCTGAAGTTTTTCAAGATCTAAAACCTCACCAACCTTAAGGTTAGGAATCAACCTGGATTCATCTTCATCCCTCAATTGATTTCTATATATTTTTAGATATCCATCAAACAAAAGTACACTTCCCCTTGCAAGAAATATGACACCATCGGATTTTATTTCATACTCTGTAATTTCAAACTCAGCAGATTTCATCTGAGAGGCAACAAATCTCTTCCATATAAGGTT
>JAMOQF010000108.1 GCA_027064125.1 Acidobacteriota bacterium | reverse complement strand
ATAAAAAATTGTTCAAAGATGATTGTTGAAAAATATGGTGGGGAAGTTCCACAAACTCTTGAAGAACTTGTAAAACTCCCGGGAGTTGCCAGAAAAACTGCCAATGTAGTTCTTGGAAACTATTTCAGAATTCCTTCAGGTATAGTTGTGGATACTCATGTCAAAAGGGTCGCAAAAAGGCTTGGTTTGACAGAAGAAAAGATTCCAGAAAAAATAGAGAGAGATCTAATGAAAAAAATTCCCCGTAATCTCTGGATAGATTTTTCAAACTGGATAATTTATCATGGAAGAAAATATTGTAAGGCAAGAAACCCAGAATGTAATATTTGTCCTCTGAGGGAAGTATGTCCCAAAATAATGGATTAAATGGTGGGGGAAGGTATCCCCTCTACTTTTTTATTGTTGTCTTTCTTTTAATACTTTATCTATTTTTTGATTTATTTTCTCCCTTTATTTTCGACTTTTTGTGGGCAACAATTTTGGTGGTTATTTTATATCCTTTGTATGAAAGATTGTTGAAAATTACAGGGGATAGAAAAACCATTTCTTCACTTTTGATGTGCTTTTTTATTGTTATTATAATAATTGTTCCATTTGTTATAATAATAATAACCCTAACAAAGGAATCAGTGGAACTCTATTCAACTATAAATACCAAGTTATCCACACTTACTTTTCCCACCATAAAGAGATTTTTAAGTTCTGAAATAGTTGAAAAGATAAATAAATTAACTTCACCATTTTTTAAGATGACGCCTGAATCCTTTGAAAAAGGTGTTGTGGGCGTATTAAAAAATATGTCAGCCTTTTTGGTGTCCCTTACAAAGACCATTTTCAAGGGATTTGCCACATCTTTTATGCATTTTTTCTTTTTTTTAATTGCCACATACTATTTCTTCAAATATGGTGATTCTCTTTTGAAGGAAGTTTTGAAGTTGAGTCCCCTGGCATATGACAGGGAAGAAAAGATAATCAAAAAGTTCAAAGAGGTGGCTCAGGCAACGGTTATAGGAAATATTTCAACTGCTTTGATTCAGGGAATATTGGGGGGAATTGGATTCGTGATAGTTGGGATTTCTTCTCCTGTATTGTGGGGTACAGTTATGGCTTTTATGTCTCTTGTCCCTATTCTCGGTACATTCATTGTTTGGATACCTGCCACCATATATCTTTTGATAGTTGGAAGTTATGGAAAGGCAATTTTTCTACTAATTTGGGGATCCACTGTTGTTGGACTTTCAGATAATTTTATAAAACCTCTTATAATTCAAGGGAAAACCAACTTACATTCAATTATCATATTTTTTAGCATACTTGGTGGAATCAAACTTTTTGGATTTTCAGGAATTGTGTTGGGACCTATAATTACATCTCTTACCTTTGTATTTTTTGAGATATACAAGGAAGAATTTAGCAACCTTTTACCAGGGACTGTTAAACTTAAAAAGGATAAAATTGAAAAGGTTCTTGAGGAAAAGTAAAATGGATCCCTCCCCATTTCTCACCATGGGAAGGGATCTTCATACTATAACTTAGTGCCACAATTTGAGCAAAATTTAGCGTCGGGTGAATTTATAAATCCACAATTTGGACACTTCTTGGGTTCCTTTTGAAGTTTGTATCCACAGTTTGGGCAGAATTTATCGGTGGGGCTTACTGGATTTCCACAGTTTGGACATTTTAATGTATTTTGTTGGGAAGGTTGTGCAAGTGGAGCCCCGCAATTATAGCAAAATTTTGCATTTTGTGGGTTTGGTGTGTTGCATTTTGGGCAGAGCACCTGGGATACATTCTGGTTTTGTGGAGAGTTCATTGCCTGCATCATCATACCGGGCATCATCATCCCAAATCCTGCACCAAGTCCAAGACCTATTCCTTCTCCAGCGGTTCCTCCACCTTTTCCAACACCCTGTGCTGCTTCTTCCATTGCCTTTGCGGCCTTAAATTTCATGAATTCGTTCATGTTTCCAACGGCGCTCATGCCACTTCTTTCATCTATCATCTTTTGAACTTCTTCAGGGGGGGTGATGGAGGAAATAAAAAAGTCAACGAGTTCAATTCCATATTTTTTGAAATCATTGAAAAGCCTTGATTTTGCAAGAGTTCCTATTTCATCGTAATATTGGGGAAGTTCAAGAATTGTTTTTAGATTTTCTCCTAAAACATCATTCAATCTTGCTGTGATGAAATCCCTAAAGTAATCTTCTATTCCGGAAGTGGTATATATTCCGGATGTTCCAACAACTTCACCGACAAATGTTTGGGGATCACTTATTTTAAAGGAATATTTTCCAAAGGCTCTAAGTCTAATCATTGCAAAGTTGGAATCTTTAAAGACAATTGGTTCCTTTGTTCCCCATTTCATGTCTAAAAATGTGTGAAGTGCTACGAAATAAATTTGTGCTCTGAAAGGAGATTTCCCTCCAAAGGGTAAATTTACTAATTTGTTCAATAGAGGAAGATTTTGAGTGGTGAGTGTATGTCTTCCCGAGAAAAAAACGTCAAGCGCCTTTCCATCTCTAAAAAATACGGCTGCCTGATTTTCCTGTACGATAAGTTGTGAGCCAAGCATGATTTCACCTGACCCACTTTCAGGCCATCTGTGGACTATTACCTTTCCTGAATTGTCAAAAAATTGTATGATGTCTAATGCCATAGTTTACCTCTTTATTTAAATTATCTTATTCCTTTTAAAAAGTTATTTCTTTCATCAAATTTTGATACGACATTTTTTACATCGAGGAGTATATTTTTTAAAAGAGTTTCACTGCTTTTTCTATCTGGCATTGAGTCCATTGAGTCTATTTTTTTTAACATATCATTTACATAGTTGAGTATTTCGTTGTCCATTTCATATATTCGGTCCAGATGTGAGGTGTCTATTTTTGTTGTATCAAAGAAAGCGCTGTAACCATGAGGAGCAAATTCAATTTTATTTTTAAGGGCTTCTATTTCATTAACCAGTTTGTTGATTTCATTCATGGATTCAAGTCCATATTTTTTTAGATATGAGTCTGTGATGGAAAGTAATTTTTCTTTTAATGCCAACAAATTTTCTACAATGTATTCCCTTAATATCCTATCACTTTCTCTCCTGTTTTCCCTTTCGAGGTAGCCTTTAAAAAGTGGAAGGGAATAGAGGATTTTTTCTAAAAAATTTCGTTCACTCTTAGAAGTATTTCTAATGTCATCCATTTAAACACCTTTTATGGGATTTTAAATTTTATTTTAGCATAGAATTTTAGATTGATGTAAAAGAATTTTAATATTGCAAAATTGTAAAACTAATTTTGCTAACAGAGGGTAATGTCAACTTAATTATGCGAGGCATTTTTAATATTTCCTTTCAGGTAAGGAAAATTTTTTCAATTTTTTCAATTTTGCCTGACACTTTTTCATTCCTTTCCATTCCATTCCCATTTTCCATTTTTTTTCCATTTTTTGCCTGACACCATTTTGCCTGACACCCAAATTCAGGTCTGACCCCATTCCCCCAAATGCCTTCCAGAAGGTTTATAGAAAGGTAAGGAAAATACTTAATCACTTTATTTTCTCCAGAGGATTTTGTTTCTGCAAGAATTCGATTTTTTCTTATTTGCTTCCCAAATATCCCCCTAAAGTTTTATAGAAGGAAAAGTGGATTAATATTACTTATTAGCCTCTGGCAGAGGAGTTTAATTCTGCCAATTTTGAGTTTTCTTTTTGCTTTCCTCCCCTGAAAGCCCTTAAAGGTTTATAGGATGAAAAAGGAATTTTATTTTAATTGTTAATTTCTGCCAAAAAATCTTATTTTTGCTGAATTTAATCTGTTTTTTTATTTGCCTTCCCTAAAAGCCACTTAAATTCTTTTCAAATTCTTAAATTTTTTAATTAAAACAAAATTCTAAATTTTCAATTCTTTTTGTCTTTCCTATAAGCCATGGTGAGGTTTGTGTGGAGGTAATTTCAGCCTGACACCTTTAATTTTGATTTTGCCTGGCACCTTTTTCAATTTTTGCTGTAAAATTTGAAAAAAGTTGGTGAATAAATATTTTCTTCATTATAGCTTCTCTATAATTCCTTAGACAAAAAATTCTGGATATGTCTCGTGTTTGTTGATGGTTTAACTATAGAGTTTTAAAAAGCAGAATTTCCCCTTTTTTAATGCATAGCAACTTTTTTAACCTTTCGGTTTTTATCCCATTTTATAAGCATAACAAAAATAATAGAAGCCAACGCAAAAAATACAAGCCAGTAGAAAGTGTTTTGAAAAGCAGTTTCTGAGGCATAGGCATCTTGTAACATTTTCAACACAGTCTTTGTTCTATAGTCAATCCAGTTCTCAGGAGTACCAACACGGTGTAAAAGCAAACTCAATTTCTTATAAGTATATAGCAAAGGCTTATGGCCCAGTGTTGCATGCTCTGATATACTCACATATGCTCGATGGCGGGCACGTTCAAAAACCGTAACTGAAAAGGATGTGGCTATTGAACCTGTTACTAATCTTACGACATTGGTAATTGATGAGCCCATATTTACGGAGGATTCTTCAAGGTCGGCAAATGCAATTGCCTGGGCAGGAGGGAAACAGAGCCCCATTGGAACACCATATAACAGAAAGTAAAGGACAATTGTGTACTTTGATGTATAAAGGTCTAAAAGTGTAAGTGTCCATGCCCCAATAGCAAGAAGTAATACCCCTACAAAAAGTACCCATTTGGGTGAATAGCGATCTGAAATAATGCCTCCTGTTACGGAAAACACTGCTGTGACAATGCCTATTGGCAGGATAACAAGTCCGGTGGTAAGGGTGGGATAACCACGTAGATTTTCCATATAAAGTGGAAGCAAAAGTAAAGAACCGTATGCAACAAAACTTACAAGTGCAAGTACTATAACAGGATTCCTGAAGTTACTAATTTTGAATAACTTATGATCGAGTAAGGGGTTGTCAGACCTCAATTCATTCCATAAATAAAGGGTCATTGAGACAACAAAAACGATAATCAGGTTTAGAATGAAATTTGATTGTGTCCATCCTTTTTCCTGTCCTTTTGAAAGAAATGTGATTAATGAGGCAAGAGCAATTGAGAGAAGCAAAAGGGATGGCCAATTGAGACGGGCGCTTTTATCTCTTTCACCTTTAATCCTACTTAGAAACAGCATCGTCAAAATTATTCCAATAATACCCACGGGAATATTTACAAAAAATATTGATCTCCATGCAAAGTGTTCTGTTAGCAGGCCTCCTAATGCAGGACCTAGTGACGGTGCCATCATGGCCCCAAGGCCGTATATACCAATTGCTGTACCCCTTTCCTCTGGAGGAAAGACCCGATACATCATGGTCAGACCGATTGTTACCACAAGCCCTTCTCCTACCCCCTGAAAAAGTCTAAATGTCACCATTTGAGACAAAGATGAGGCCTGAGAACAAAAGAAACTCATGAGTGTGAAAAGACTAATTCCAATCATGTATATCCAGTAGTAGGAAATTTTTTTCCCAAGCCATCCCACTGTGGTCATGGTAACGGCAGAGCCAATAAGGTATATGGTAATAACCCATTGAATTCCATAGGTATCAGTGTTTAAAGAGGCTATCATCTTTGGGAGAACAATATCCACTATTGTTGTGTCAAGCAGAGTCATGAATATCCCAATAAGCAAAACGCCCGATGCAATCCACTTGTAATGTCTGTCTACAAAGGTTTTACTCATGGTTAAAATCCTGTTTTTATTCCGATATAAACGCTCATTCCAGGCAATAATTTATTTCCATGATAGCCTGGAATAATTATTTTTATTGGGATACGCTGTACTACCTTTGTGAATTCTCCCGCAGAATTATCCCTTGGCAGAATTGCAAATTTAGCACCTGCTGCTGGTTCAATTTCAACTACTTTGCCTATTAATTGCATATCTGGAAATGCGTCGGCCTCTATATCAACTTCCTGCCCTATACGGACCTTTTTAAACTTGGTCTCTTCAAGATATGCCCATATATAGATATTTTTTGTGTCATATATTGAAAAGACAGGATACCCTGGAGACACAAAATCTCCCTGGTGGACAAATTTTTTTGCAATCACTCCATCAAAAGGGCTTTTAATCCTTGTGTGTTCCAATTTCAACTTAGCAGTTTCAAGGGCATGTTTGGCTTGATTAACCTGAGCCTGAAGTTCCTTTACTGCCTGGTGCGCTTCCTGAATATGTTTTTTCTTTATAATGGCAAGTTTTAGAGCGGCCTGACTCTTTTTATAATTTGCAAGGGCCTGTTTGAGTTTATCTTCGGCTATTTTGATTTTGTGTCTGGCTGCCTTGGCTTCGGCAAGTTTTGACTTTGCTGCAGTTACCCCGGCTCTGGCATCAGAAAGCTTTGCTGTAATTTCATCAAATTTCTGTTTTTCAAGGGAGCCCCGTTCATATAATCTTTTGAAACGGTCATAATCCTTTTTGACCAGGGTCAAATTTGCCCGTGCGGCTTTTAGTGCATCTGTTGCAGCCTTAATACCCTCTTCAACACTAACTTTTGTAAACTCAAGGGCGTTTTCAGCTTGAGAAACAGCTTTTTGGGCTAGAATTACGTTTTGCTTCGCTATCTTAATACCCTGGGTAACTTCTCCAGTAACCCTGACACTGGTTATCTTTGCTCGCTCCAGGGCTTCCTGGGCATGTTTGAGATTAGCAGCATTGACTTTAACCATCGCCATGTAGTCCCTATCATCTATCAAGGCAAGTAGTTGCCCCTTTTTTACCTTTTGCCCTTCTTTAACCAGTATCTCCTTTATGTGTCCTGCCACAAGAGGGGAAATATTTACCATATCTGAATCCACAAAAGCATCGTTTGTGGTAGCATGGCTCAAGCGATAAAGTGCCCATTTACCAAACCATACAAGCATAAAAAGAATAACTATTGAAAAGATTGCCCATTTTGTTTTGTTGTTTGAAGTTAGTTTCATTTTAACAACTCCTGTTGAACCTTTTTAATGAATAACCTTGATCTTCCCACAGCTAACCCCAATTCTATATAACTTTCAGCATAATCTGTTAAGGCACTAACATAGTCGCTGCGGGCCTTTTTTAGGATTGCTTCTGTTCCCAGCATATCATCTACGGTTGTAAGACCGTTGGAAAAGCGATCCAGAGCAACTTTGAATGATTCGGTGGCTTGCTTAACTTCTGTGGATGCCACATCTATTTGTTTTTTGGATGTCTGTATATCAAGCCATGCCTTTCTTACAGAAAGTTTGAGTTTATCCTTTGTGTCATAAAGTTGTTCCTCAACCTGATTCCTTTTGATACGAGCCTGAACCACATTAAGGTGCCTTGAAAGTCCATCGCCAATTTCCCATTTTAGGCTCAATCCAACCACATATCCACTGGCTCTATGTGCACTGGTATCTCTATTCCATTGGTAATCAGCAACTGCTCCAAACTTCGGTAAAAAATCTGCTATCCGACGTCTAATCTCATGTCCTGCGGCCTTTTGTTGCTGCTTTAGAGCTTTAATTATCGGATGGGATACCTCTACCTGTTTCAGATAATACCCAAGCGGCTTCAATGGAAGAATTTTAAATTGAGACAGGCCATCCACCACATCTGGGGGATTATTGCCATCTATTCCCATTTGTCTGGCCAGATTATAACGAGCCAAAGTAATAGCATTTTTAAGAGCTATTTTTTCCTTCTGAACATCCTTTAGCTGCACTTCAACTCTTAGCACATCTGCATTGACAACAAACCCCTGTTCATATAGGTCCTTTGTCTTTTTCAATGCTGCTTTGAGGGCCTTTTCAGTTTGTTCCAGAACAATCATCTGTTTTTTGAGCCGAATTACTTCAAGGTAGGACCTGGCAACCTGGGCTGATGTCCTTTCTCTTTCATAGTTGTAAATTGCTGCAGTGGCCCTTTCGCCAGCAGAAGCTTCTTTCACAGCTGCCCTTACAGCACCTCCCGCCCAGATAAGTTGTGTGATACGAAGATGTGTGTTAAAATTGTTTACAGCCCCTGTATCTCCAATGGATTGGGGATATAGCAGGTATTGAGGCGGTAGATATCCCTGTTGAAGGTAACGGGAAAAGACATAAGAAGGTTCATCCCCTCTTTCTGCCGATTGAGAGAATGTGAATTGTGGCAAAAAATGGGTTTTGGCTTTTTCCTTTTCTTTTTTTGAGTGTTCAACATCCAGTTTTTTTGCCTTCAGATGATGATTGTTTTCAATGGCAGTTTGCACCGCTTGTTCAAGAGAGATAACCTCAGCTTTTACAGAAATGGAAAAAGACATCAGAAACAACACGCTAAAAAGAATTAAAATTTTATAGTTATACATTTTTCTTGACACATGCACCTCCGGTAAAAACGTTGAGAACTTTTTCAAATTTTTCCTGAAGTTCGGCCTTTGTTCCACAGCTTTTCAACCACTCCACAGCCATTGAATTCATCATCCCCGTTAACATCAGGGCAAGATCCCTGGAAGTAGCGGTTTTGTCAAACAAACCCATATCCTGTCCTTTTTCTATAAGGCTGGCATAGATATTAACAATTGATTGATAAATATTTTCTATTTCTTCTGTTTTGTGGCCAACTATCATTGCATCAATACTTGAATTCTGAAATATATAGAGTTTTATAAAGTGTTTGTTTTTACAAAAAAACTTTACCTTAGCAATAATTGTGTTTTTCAAAGCCTTCAGTGGATCTTCCTCTGCTTCAGATACGGCTTTTTGGAGAACCTTTTTAAATTGACATGCTTTAGATATGAAAATTTCATAATAAATTTCCTTTTTGCTCTTGAAATATTTGTAAATCGTTGCAAGGGGATAATGAGAAGCTCTGCTTATATCTTGCATTTTAGCGCCGTGATAGTTAAATTTGGCAAACACTTTAGCAGCTGCCTGCAGGATCTCTTTTTTTCTTCTCTTTTCTTCCTTTTGTTTTCTTGTCTTCCTCATTTTGAATTTTCCTTAATAGAATGTATATTCTAAAAACAGAATTGTCATTCTACATATTTCAAAAATAATGTCAAGTATTTTTTATAAAAAAATGCCATTTTTATCAGGCCATACCTCATACTTTCTATAATAATAAGAAAGTAGGATCTGAGTCTTAATGGTATAACTCATCGAAAAAAGCAAAAGGTGCCAGGCACTAATTTTGAAAAGGTGCCAGGCACTAATTTTGAAATTAGGTAAAAAATTAGGTAAAAATTACTCCTTTAGGGAGCACTTATGTTCTTTTCACTTAGAATTAGGTCTGTCCCCTTCTCCCTTTATTTCCTATTTATTTTCCCCCCTGAATGCTCCTTAAGGGTTTATAGAGAGGAAAATGGATTTTGCTTTAATTGTTTGATTTCTGCCAGAAAAATTTTAGATCTTGCCAGTTTTGTTTTTTCTTTTCCTTGCCAACCCTAAAAACCCATTAGAAGCTTATAGGATAAAAAAGAGAATTTTTTTAATCGCTGGTTTTTGCCAAAAGTTTGTTAGCTTTGGCAGAATTTGGTTTTTCTCTCATTTGCCCTTCCCAGATGCCCACTAAAGACTAATAGGAGGAAAAGGGATTTTTCATAAATCATTGATTTTTCCAGAAGATTTTCTTCTTGTAAAATTTTAATTTGTTTTCTATTTGCTCACCCCTGAAAGCCATTCGAAAGGCTTATAGATAATCTTAATTGTTAGTTTCTGCTAAAAGATTATGTTTTTGCCAAATTTTAAATTTTTTATCTTATTTGCCCACCCTAAAACCCCCAGAAAGTTTATAGAAGGAAAAGGGGTAACCTTACTTATTAGTTCCTACTAAAAGATTTTATTTTTACCAGAATTTAGTTTCTTTTCCTATTTGCCTTTCCCAAAAACCCACCTAAAGGCTTGTAGAGAGAAAAGAGATTTTATTTTAATTGTTGATTTTTGCCAAAAGATTATTAATTCTACCAGGATTTAGTTTGTTCTTTATTTACCTCCCCTAAATACTCCCCTGAAAGTTTATAGGATGAAAAAGGGATCTTATTTTAATCGTTGGATTTTGCCAGAAAAATTTTAGGTATTGTCAGTTTTAGGTTTTTTTTCTCTTACTTATCAGCCCTAAAAGCCCTTAAACTTTTCTTGAATTTCCTGCCTGACACTAAATTACTCTAAATTCTGGATCCTAAATTTTCAATTCTTCTTATCTTTCCTATAAACTCATGGTGGGGATTGTGGAGAGGTTATTTCTGCCTGATACTTTTCGACTTGACATTTGTCCCTAATTCCATTTTCCATTTCTTTTCTAAAGAGCCTCTTGAAGGTTTATAAAATAAAAAAGGGATTTTATTTGGGTGATTGCTGGTTTCTCCCAGAAGATTTTATCTTTGCCTGAATTTAATTTATTTTTTCTTTGCCTCTTCATAGACCCCTAAAGGCTGATAGAAGAAAAAGAGATTTTCTTTTAACCGTGATTTTTGTTAAAAAAATTTTAAATCCTTGTGAGTTTTTAGTTTTTCTTTATTTGTCCATAAATGCCATTTAAATTTTTTGCCTGACACCTTTCTTGATAATACCTTAGGTCTATCCCTGATTCAAATTTTTTTAAATTTTGAATTTTCTGTCTGGCACTTTTTCTTTTTCTCAAGTTTAGGTCTGTATCCAATTTCCAAATCCAGATTTTCAGATTTTGCCTGGCACCTTCCTTTTGTGGATTTATTTAGCAGATAATTCCTTTTTAAATTTTTCAACTTTTTTCTTTAAATTTTTTAAATTTTCCATAACCTCCTTTTGTTTTTCAGAATGATTTTTAGCCATTTGAAGAGATTTTTCAATGGCTCCCTTTGTAGCTTCAATGGAGTTATTTAGTTTCTCTTCAAGGGTATTCGAAAATATCCTGAAATTCTGATCAATACTTTGGTAAATTGACCACCTGATATTTTCAACATTATAAATTACAAGTTCATTTATTTTTCCTGTCATTCTCTTTGAAATTCTTTGCTTTCTTATTTTTGTAGGCAACATTTTATCTATTGTCCCCGGTGAAATTGGGCTAAAGGTGGATTTCCACTTATGACTTATCCAGTAAGGCTCTTTAACGATTTTAAATTCTTCTTTCTCCTCAATTGAAACATAAGGAATTTCAAAAATTTCTGCTGCATTTTTTCTTACCATATCAATTATTTTATTTGCTCTTTTTTGATGAATAGTAAGAATTTCTTTCATGTTGTTTTTGAAGAATGATGTTTCCTCTCCAATTTTTTTCTCAAAGTAAGGTGGAATTGCTTTTGAAATCTTTTCCTCGATATCTTTTTCTTCAATTTTTCCTGCCCTTTCTTCACTTATTTTTTCTTTTAAAAGGGCTTGAAGGTATTCTTTCGCTTCATTTGAAAGTAATTGTGCCCTTTCTTCAAGGGTTTTATGCATTCTCTTCCTATCTCCTTCTAAAATATCCTTTGTGGCAATTTTTTGATATTCAATTTCTTTTAACTTGTCTGTAAAAATTTTTAATTTTTCTTCAAGTGTATTAATTGGCATCTGAAGGGATATAAGTTTTAAATTTAAGGACATGAGAATTTCATCTAATGTATTTAGGACCTTTTCTCTTATTGCATTTTCGAGGATTTTATTTTTCTCTGCCACAAGTTTATTTCTGAGAAAATGTTCAAGTTTTTTTAAACCACTTTTTTCTATTAGATTTCCATTTTTTTCCAATTTTCCCCTTAATCCATTTTTTGCTGAAACTGGAAATATTTCAAGTTTCTCTTCAAGGTTTTTTTCAATTGTATGGATGAGAAAAGAGATTAGTCTTTCAAGTTCATCCTCTTCAAGATAATCTTTTTTATTTAATATTAATATTAGTTTTTTTAATCTACTTTTTACATTTTTTAAGAATTCCATTTCCACTTCTGTTATAGGTGGGTCTGGAGAAAGTACAAATAGCGCAGCATCACATTGGGGTAAAAAATTAAGAGTTGCTTCTGTGTTGTGTTTATGGGTGGAGCCTATCCCTGGAGTATCAATAAGTACAACACCTTCATTTAGTATGGGAGAGTTGGGTATTGATATTTCCACTTCATTTACGCCAAGTTTGTTTTTTGGATTTTTCTCTTCTGTAACGTATTGGGAAAGGACTTCTATCATTTTTTCAGAATTACTTATTTCTATTTTCTTTTCTTTTCCCGAGTCTTGAAAGGAGATTTTTATATGGTAATTTTTACCTTTTTTTATAAATGTTGGAATGGCAGTTAGTGGAACAACACCTGTTGGAAGGATTTTTTCACCTAAAATGGCGTTTAATAAAGTGCTTTTGCCCCTTTTAAATT
>JAMOQF010000107.1 GCA_027064125.1 Acidobacteriota bacterium | reverse complement strand
GATGAGTATTTTAAGTAAATTTTCTGGATTTTTTTATTGACAACTCTTTTTGCCTTTGCTATATTTTTCCTCGCTGGCTTTGCCAGTAGTTCTTTTTCAGTGCTCCTCGGTAGCTCAATCGGTAGAGCAGCCGGCTGTTAACCGGCGGGTTGCAGGTTCGAGTCCTGCCCGGGGAGCCATTATTTATTTCCATCCATTTCCTCAATTTTTCCTCTGATTTTAGTTCTAATTTTTTCCAGGTATTTCTTTTTTGTTTTTAGCAACCATAATTAAAAGCAATCATAATCAAAAATCAAATGCAGGTATGTCCTTACTCCCTTTCCTTAACAATCCCTTAATTTTTAATTTACACTTAGTTTTTAATTTACAATTTATGTGAGGTTTGCAGGTCTGACCCCATTAAATGTGATTGAATTGAAATTACCAAAACTAAGATGTAATATGAGTAAGAATCATTGATAAAAAATAGTAAAATAAAAGTGAAATATTGTAAAATTACGAGCAATTAAAATATTAGCGACATGGATTACCAGATTGAATAAAAGGAGGTTGGTGATTATGTCAACGCAAAAATTTTCTAAAAGTGAAGCAATACAATTCGGGTGGAATACAATGAAAAAAAATATCAGTTTTTTGGCTGATCTTTTGATACTGGTGGGATTGATTTATTTTATTCCTACTCTCATAACAGGATTATTGGAGGATGTTGCTCCAATTTTATCTACTGTTATTAGTATTCTTTCCTGGGGTCTATTTAGGGTGATAGAAATGGGCTTAATCAAAATTGCTTTAATGTTTTGTGATGGTGAAGAACCTAAATTATCTCATCTTTTTTCTTGCTTTCCGTTATTTCTTAATTATCTATTAGGTCTAATTTTATATGGATTGATTGTTCTTGGCGGGATTATTCTGTTGATTGTTCCAGGTATTATCTGGGGAATCAAATTTCAGTTTTTTGATTATTTTATTGTTGATAAAAAATGTGGCCCAATAGAAGCTTTAAAAAGGAGTTCTGCAATAACAAAGGATACCAAATGGAATTTGTTTTCTTTTGACTTATTACTTTTTCTCATCAATTTATTTGGAGCCCTTTGTTTGTTGGTTGGTTTATTTGCTACCGTACCCACCACGTTAATTGCTATGGCTTTTGTTTATCGAAAGCTATTAAATCAAGCAGAGGAAAGCAAAGTGCTTGAAATACCTGAAGTGTCATAAATAGAAAGTCAAATAATAGAATTTTTAATTATTTTTTTAATTATGGATTATTGAGGTCTGACCCCGGATACTTCTTAAGTTTTTTATTTATTGATTTTTAAATTACTTTTTTAAATAATTAAAGTAGTAATCAGAATGTTAGGTGGATCTTGAAAAAAGTTTATTTTTTGTAAAGTAATAAAGAATAAAATGACACGGATTTTTTCAAAAAGATATAGAAAGGTTCTTGAGGAGAAAAAATTGAAGGTTAGTATTCCCAGAGTTGTTCGCATGAGACTATGGAATTTACTTGATGAATTTAAAGATAAAGCACTGCCATTGGGAGAAAAAACAGAAACAGGATTTTTTCATTGGAAAGATATATTTGATGAGCTGGTTAAAGATATTAAATATGAACATGGTTTAGAAGAACTTTTAGCGTACTCAGAAGAAAAAAAGGGTTCAATTGAACCTACTGATTTAAGAGGGTTTATTTTAAGGGGAATTTACCCACCTTTTGTATGGGATACAGTGGAGTTATTTTTTAGCTATCTTCTTCAAGAATATCAAGTTGAGTTCCAAAAGAAATTTAATCAGATTATGGAAGAAGATAATTTAAATTGGAGAATGGATAATGGGAAAATTTTTCCTGTAGATTCAATTTACATTGAGAAAAAGATAATGCAAAAAACCTATCATTTACTTGGAAAAGTTGAATTTTGGGGTGCATTGAAAGAGTTCGAAAAAGCTCGGGAAGATCTTGTAAATGGGGATTATGAAGGTGCTATTCAAAATGCAAATTTAGCAGTAGAGAGTACTATTAAGTATGTCTTAAATATTAAAAAAGCTAGACCAGGACAGTTGTTTAAACAATTAATTGATAGTAAATTAATACCAGATTATTACAGTGGTTTTTTAAAATCTTTTGAAGAAAATATTTTAAGAGCAGTGGCAATAATAAGGAATGAAGAACCAGGGGCTGGACATGGAAGGGGAGGAGAATCAAATCCTATACCAAAATCTTTGGCAGAATTGGCTGTAAATCTTTCAGGAGTGTTAATAAAATATTTAATTGAGAGATACCTGGAAAAACAATTAGAGTAAAAAGTAGTAAGAAAAATCCTATTGTTTAATCCTATAGGAACCAGTAAATCGGATAGGAATCTTTAGAATTTAAGAGACTGACTGGTGAAGGCTGGTTGATGAAATGGAAATAATAAACAACAAATATTCCAGACTTGGCTTTAATAATTGTTTTCTTTATGTGTAAATGATTTTTTAATGAAGTTTATAAATTTTTATTATATAGTATAAAAAGTATAAAAGGTAAGTGTTACACTATTATAGTGTAAATGAGGGAGTTATGTAGAGTTTTTGTAATAAAAGGAGATGTTCATATGAGCTATGATAGTAAAAACATAAAAGAAGTTATTGAAATGATTGGAAGAAATGAAATATATCTTCCAGTCATACAAAGAAAATTTGTTTGGAAACCTGAGCAGATAGAAAATTTATTTGATTCCATAATGTGAGGGTATCCTATAGGGACTTTTCTTTTTTGGATTATAAGAGGAGAAAAGAGAAATGAGTACACATTTTACAAATTTATACAAAATTATCACGAGAGAGATAGGTATTTAAATGAAATCACGCCCAAACCTGAATTGAATGAAAAAATTATTGGTGTATTAGATGGTCAACAGAGATTAAGTTCTATGTATATTGCACTTCAAGGTACATATGCATATAAAAAACCTTATGCTAGATGGGATAATGATAGCGCTTTTCCAAAAAGAAAATTCTATTTAAATCTTCTTAGAGATCCAGAAGAAAAAGAGGATGAGGGGTATATTTATGAATTTAAATTTTTGACTGATAATGAAGCAAAACGTGTAGATAAAGAACATCTATGGTTTTTAATTATAGAAGTGTTAACGTGGGGAGAAGATCCTGAAATAGATGAGTACTATGATAACTTATTAGATAATAATGAAATAGAAGAAAACATTAAAGAAATTATTAAAAATAAAAGGAAACAAATCAAACATATTTTAAGGATCCTCCATAATAGGTTGGTTTCAGACAAAATAATTAACTATTATAAAATCAAAGAGCAAGAATTAGACAACATATTAGATATTTTTGTAAGAGTCAATAGTGGTGGTACCATATTGTCAAAATCTGATTTGTTATTTTCAACCATCGTTGCTAATTGGGAAGAAGGACGGCAAGAAATAGAAGAGTTCTTGAAAACTATAAACAAGAAAGGAGATGGATTTAATTTTAATAATGACTTCATTATGCGATCATGCCTTGTTTTAACAGATTGTCCTGTTCTTTTTAAAGTAAGAAGTTTTAAAAAAGACAATATAATAAAAATAAAAAATCAATGGGAGGATATAAAAACATCCATTAGTAAAACAGTTGATTTATTAGTAGAATTTGGATTCAATGGTGAGAATTTAACATCCCAAAATGCGGTAATTCCTATTGCTTATTATTTCATAAAAGGAGGAAATGATGATGAAACATCTAAAAATAACATAAGAAAATATTTAATTCATGCGTTACTTAAACAAATATATGGTGGACATGGAGACAGGGTTTTAGCAAGTATTAGGTATGCTTTACAGAAAGAAGGTAAGAGTGATGATGAGAAAAGTGAAAAGAATTATTGCTTAAAACAAAATAGCTTCTCTTTTGAAAATCTTTTAAATATCGTGAAATTACCAAGTGCTAAATCTTTAAAAATTAGCGATGAAGATATTGGAGAGATATTGGAATATAAAAAAGGACCTTATACTTTTATGGTTTTATCCTTGCTTTACCCTAATTTAAAATTAGGACAAGTTAAATTTCATCAAGATCATATACATCCAGCCTCTCTATTTACAGAATCAAAGCTTAAAGAATATGATATTCCACAAGATAACTGGGAAAAATGGCAGGAAATGAAAGATAGATTACCTAATTTGCAACTTATGGAAGGAAATGAAAACGAAAGTAAGAATAAGACTCCTTTTAAACAATGGTTAGATAATGCATACCCAAATGGTAATGATCGGGAGAAGTTTATGAAAACTAACTACATTCCCAATGATGATATTCTTGAATTTAAAAATTTCGAAGTATTTTATGAAAAAAGGAAAAAATTTTTAAAAGATGAATTAAAAGCGATATTGCAATAAAAATAAAACTAATGTATGGGAAAAATGCGATTTGTCTCGTTAATTTCTACACAACCTATAGTGATTTAACATTTTTTCTAGTCTAAGTTACTTTGTGTAATTTTGAACTGCATTTTCTAAAAGTTAATTAATTGTGATGGAAGAAAAAGTTGAAGTTGAAATTGTAGTTATTTTCTGTTTGAAGGAAAATATGTATATAAGTTAAAAAGTTAATTGATGTTTGTCATGTGTGTTTAATGTGTTTCTCTGGTGGATGATTCGAGTGCAAAATATATGTTGTTGCTAATGAAAACAATGTGGATTTTCATTTAGCTTTGTTTTATTAAAAATAAAAAATTTTATGCAACCTTATTTTTCTATTATAATAACTCCATAAAAAAATATTTTAATGGAGTTATTATATGTCTCGGGAAATTCACATCGTAACCGGTGCTTTTGGGTATTCAGGAAAGTACATTACAAAGAGACTGCTTGATGAGGGTGTTGAGGTAAGGACCCTTACAAATTCCTTAAACCGAGAGAATCCATTTGGGGAAAAAATTAAAGTTTACCCTTTAAACTTTGAGAATATCCAATCTCTTGCAAAATCAATGGAAGGGGGGACGGTTCTGTACAATACCTACTGGGTAAGGTTTAACTACAGTGGTAAAAGGGTTAGTTTCAACCATGATGAAGCAGTGGAAAATACTTTGAGGTTATTTGAGGCTGCAAAAATTGCCGGGATAAAGAGAATAGTTCACACAAGTATTACAAATCCATCGGAAGATTCACCCCTTCCATATTTTAGGGGAAAGGCTTTACTTGAGGGGGCATTAATTGATTCTGGAATCTCCTATGCAATTTTAAGACCTGCCGTGTTATTTGGAAGGGAAGATATACTTATAAACAATATTGCCTGGATGTTAAGGAAATTTCCGGTATTTGGTGTTTTTGGGGATGGAAGTTATCGCCTGCAACCAATTTATGTGGATGACTTTGCTGAAATAGCTGTGAGAGAGGGGAAGAGGAGAGAAAATGTAATTATAGATGCCATAGGACCTGAAACCTTTACATTTAAGGATCTGGTAAAGAGAATTGGGGAAATTATCGGTAAAGAAAGGCCCATTATCTCCATTCCAGATTGGTTGGGATACTACACTGGTTTAGTTGTGGGGAAAATTCTTGGAGATGTGGTAATTACAAGGGAAGAAATAGCTGGTTTAAAGTCAAACTTACTCTATACCAATTCTCAACCGGCTGGAAAGACAAAACTTACAGAATGGGCACGTGAAAATAAAGACAGATTGGGAATAAAATATTCAAGTGAGTTAAAAAGAAGAAGAGATAGAGAAAGATCTTATGAAAAATTGTAGCGGTATCAGTTTAAAAATACAGGTCTGACCCCACCTTTAATTTTGTTTAATTGATAATATTATTTTCCTCTAAGAATTTGCGTATTTTTTCCCAGAATTTTTCATCCATTGGCATATCGTTGTGGCCTGAGTCTACCTCGTAATAAACACAATTTTTAGCAAGTTTAGAAAGATATCGGCCATGCCATACGGGGATTACTTTATCCTTTTTACCGTGGATGATTAAAATGGGGATCTGGAGTTTTGGAATTATTCTATCGTTGTAAAAAGGGTTTCTCACAAGAAAAGGTGGGACCAAATACTTAAGAGCCAATCTGGGAACACTTATAAATGTAGATTGTAAAATGAGGGCCTTTGGAGGAAATTTTGATGCCAATTTACATGCCACTCCACCTCCAAGTGATCTTCCGTGGTATATTATTTTTGACCTATCTACATCTTCTCTTTTAGTTATCAGGTCGTAAAACTTTTTAGAGTCTTCAAAAAGTTCTTCCTCTCCAGGCTTTCCTTCTGACCTTCCATATCCCCTGTATTCAGGTAAGAGTACAGAAATTCCCATTTTTCGATATTCTTCTAATTTCCAGGGCCAGTAGTCAATTAACTCTCCATTGCCATGAAAGAAAATGACAACAGGTTTTTTCTTTTTTTTGCCATACCCGGGGAAAAACCATGCCTCTACTTTATATCCTTCTTCTGTGGTGATAAATATTTCTTTGCCGTTTAAAATTTTTAGAAGTTTTTTCTGAGAGTTATTATTTTTTGGTGCGGGAAATATTATATGATCTTGTAAAAGAAAAAGAAGTGCACACCAAATAACATATGCTTCAACTAAGAGAATAAGGATTCTTCGGATTGCTTTTTTACTTTTTATTTTTTTATTCACTACATATAACCTAACTGAATTTATAAAAAATAATTATATCAGAAATTTTAAAAGTTTTAAAAGTGGGTACAGACCTAAACTGGATTTAAGAATGGTGTCAGGCGAAAAATTAAATTTTAGGAAGAGTTAATAAAGTAAACTTTTATTTTTTTTATAAACCTTCTGAATGCTTTTAGGGTAGGCAAGTAGGAGAAAAGAAATTAAAATCTGGCAACGATAAATTCTTCAGGTAGAAGCAGATGATTAAAGTAAAATCCCTTTTCCTCCTTTAAGTTATAAAGAAGAAACAGTGAATGGGGACAGACCTGGATTTGAAAAATGGATTGAAAAAAGTGTCAGGTGAGAAATTAAGAGGAAATGAAAAGGTGTCAGAAAAATTGACCTTTTTTAGTTTATTTTAATAGATCTTATTTGTTAAACACAAAATTTTTAACCCCCTATCTTTTTATAAAAAGTCTCTCAAGTTAGTTTTTAATCATTTCCATTTTTCATTTTTTGTTTTATAATTTTAAACTCCGAGGTTTCTTATGGATGAATATATAACTTTTAGTTTTAATTCATTTTTTATTGAATTTAAAAGGAATTTAAAGAAGATACTGATTTTTACTTTTTCTTTTACCGTTATAGCATCGGTTGTTGTATTTCTAATACCTGATCAATATGAATCAAGTGTAATTCTTACAAGGTCCTATTTATTGTATTTTCCTGAAAAAGTAGATGTTTATAAACCCATGGAGTACTATAAAAATTTTGCAATGAGTGATAATATTTTAAATCAGGTAATAGAAAGGGTAAAGGAGGAAAATATTTTAAAGGATGATCTCGTTATTAAAAGAGTTTTTTCTGCAGAACTTTTTTATAAACCCATCTCTGGGAAGGAAAAGGTTGAGGCACTTAAACTTACAGTCACCTACGGTGAGCCTGAAGTGGCAGCAAAGATTGTAAACATTTGGGGTAGTTTGGTTATTAAAAATTCCAGTTTAAAATTTAGCAAAAATGTCTTTGGAGATATTGAATATACGGTAAAAAGTTATGAAGATGAAGAAAAGAAGTTGAGTGAATATCAGAATGAGAAATCAAAAATTGTTGAGTATTATACAGAAAAAATTGGTAAGGAAAGGTCTCTTTGGGATAGAAAGATTAATTTATTTGTGGCACAAAATCCCATTGAGTTATGGAAAGATGAAATGACTTCCATGAAAGATAAGTTAATTAAATTTGAAGATAGACTGGTAGATGTGAAAAGGGAAATTTCCACCCTCGATGGAAGGATAGGCGAAGGTAAAAAGAGAATAAAGGATGTGGAGAAATTTTTTAAACTGAAAAAAAGTATTGATGAAAATGGTCTGTGGACACTTCTTGGAAGTGTTAGGAGTAAAAAGGAACTGTTGGATGGAATAAAAAAGTTGAATTTAAAAGTTGAAAAGTTAAATCCAGCATATACAACTTTGCTTGTGAAGATTTCTGAAGATATGGTTAAATTAAAGGGATTTAAAAATGAAAAATCCTTTTTGGAAAAAAAGATTGTGGATCTTAAGGAGAAGATATCTTTAAAGAGGAAGTTAATAGCAGAAAAGGAATTTTTGCTCAATAATATGAGGACTGAAAAGAATAAGATAATAAGTGGTTTAAAGAGTGAAATGAGTGGAAAAATTGATTCAATAGACATTAAGATAGGACTTGTTAAAGATAGCTTGGAGGAATTAAAGGATAAATATTTGGTTGCCCGTAAAATTCAGATGGGAAATTTTTCTGATATAAGTGTTGCTTTGTGGGGTAGCCCTTCCTTTGAAAAAAGTTTTCCTCCTCGTTTTTTAATGATTATGGTTTCAATTTTGCTTGCTTTTTTTATTGCTATTTTTTATCTTTTTTTAAAGACTCTCCTTAGAGAGTAATTTTCTCAACGGTTTCCTCTTTCATATTAAATATTATTGCACTTTTTTTACCTGTTAAGTAACCACACCCTTCACCGGGGTTTAAAATAAATGTATTGTCTATCTTTTCACTTCTAAATTGATGTGTGTGGCCATAAATTATCAAATTATACTTTCCACTTTTTGCGAGGGCATCAATTTCAAAGGGTTCATGCATGAGGATAATTTTTTTTCCTGTTATTTCAAAGAGTATTGGACCCTTCTTTATATCTCCAATTTTTGAAATCTTTTCCTTTAAAAATAATTTTTCTCCATCGTTGTTGCCAAAGACATATTTTTGAGGGATTCTTAATTGGGAAAATATATCAATTACAAAGGGAGAAACTATGTCTCCTGCATGGACGAGAAAATCAATTTCTTCTTTTTTAAAAATTTCTACAAAATCTCTAACCGCATCCAGATTATCATGGGTGTCTGAAATTATTCCCAGTTTCAATGTTTTTACCCTCCTTTTCTTTATTTTTTGAAGATAATATTATACAACTTATAATGATTAATATTCCACCTATTATTGACCTAATGTCCTGTATCTCTTTAAAAAATAAATAGCCCCATAGGGCGGAAAACAAGACACTCGTATAGGAAACTATGGAAACCTTGCCAGCGTCCCCTTCTTTGTAGGAATAGGTCATTAAAATTTGAGCCAGGGCGGAACTTATTCCAACTATAAACAGTAGCAGTACCACGTTTATTGTTGGGGATACGAAATTAATTGGCAAAAGAGGTCCCGTTATGGTTGTTGTGACAAGGGTAAAATAAAAAACTATTGTGAAGGGAGAGTTGTAATAACTGAGTTTTTTTACGAGTATATATGCTATTCCAGAAAATAGTGCAGATAAAAGTCCAACGAATCCGGCAATTAAATCTATTTTTAATTCCGGCTTTATAATATTTATTACTCCTATAAAAGCCATGATAAGTGCAACTAATTGTTTTTTAGTTATCTTTTCTTTGAGAAGGATACCTGAAAAGATTACCACAAATATGGGACTGCTCCTATTTAATAAAACTGCATTTGCAAGTTTTAAATAATTGATGCCAAAGACATAACATAAAAGCCCCAATAAGCCCAGAATTCCCCTTAGAACTAATAACTTCCTATTTTTGCCATATATGGAAATGTTTTTAAAGTACATGAATAAAAGGATAATTGCCATTGTAAAAAGTCCACGGAAAAAGACCGTTTCCAGAATGCCAATTTTCTTCACCACGATTTTTACCATTAAATCCATTATTGAAAAAGAAAATTGTGCAAGAAGCATTAAGAATATGGCTTTTCTCATTTTTACTCAGAAATTTAAAATTTGATCAAATATTCTATCAGAAGTTGGATAAAAAGGGTAATGTCAACTTAATTGTGTAAGGCTTTTTAACATCTCCTTTCAGGAGAGAAGGGAAACGGTTAATAGAAGGAAAGAGAGTAATCTTAGTTGTTTGGCTTTTACCAGAGGATTTTATTTCTGAAAATTTTCAATTTCTTTCTTATTATTTGCCTTCCATGGAAGGCCACCTAAATTCCCCTTGAATTTTTGCCTGAGATTTTTCTTTTTATTTAGGTCTTGCTTGACACCAATTCCAATTCTTACACCAGATTTTTTGCCTGATACTAAATTTTTAGTTTTCAATTTTTCTTTCTATAAGCCCATGGTGGGGATTGGGTGGTGGAAATTTCCTGATACTTTGAATTTTGATTTTTCCTGACACCTTTTCTAATTTTTGCTGCAAAATTTAAAGAAAAAGTTGGTGAATAAATATTTTCTCTATCATTTTTTCCAGACACGAAATTCCGGGTATGTCTTATGACCTCCTTTCGGGAATTTTTCTTCAGGGTTAGTTTTAACCCCTTTCACCTAAAAGGAAGCCTTTTTTTGACACAATTATTTTTACACTGGCATGAAAAGTGTGATATCTAAAAATTTAATGGAATTTATAGATGAATATTTTTTGAGGTGGTTGTAAAATGTTTTTTGCTGGATTTGCATTTGAAGGAGAAATTTAGATGGATGATAAAGTATGGGATGTTTTGATTATTGGTTCCGGTATAGCAGGGCTCAGTGCTGCTGTGAGGCTTGCCAGGAAGTATGATGTTTTGCTTGTTACAAAGGGGAAACTATACGACTGTAATACTGACATTGCTCAGGGGGGAATTGCGGTGGCCCTTGGAGAAGAGGATTCCCCTTTTACCCATTTTCAGGATACAATGAGTGCAGGTGATTATTTGTGTAGAGAGGATGCCTTAAAAGTCCTTGTCGAAGAAGGTCCAGTATGTGTTAAGGAACTTATAGATTGGGGTGCAAATTTTGATAGAGAAGGGGAAAATCTTGATTTTGCAAAGGAGGGAGCCCACACCATAAGGAGGATTTTACACGCCCACGGTGATGCCACGGGACATGAAATTGAAAAAACGCTTTTAATTAAGGTTAGGGAATTTAAAAATGTATATTTTCTTGAGAATACAATATGTTTAAAAGTAGAGGTTAAAAATAATGTTTGCTGGGGAGCCATTTGCTTTGATAATAATGAGAAAAAAATATTAAAGATAAATTCAAGAGTATTAATCCTTGCCACTGGTGGTGCAGGGCAACTTTATATGAGGACCACGAATAGCCTTTTTTCAACAGGGGATGGACATTTTCTTGGATTTGATGCAGGGGCCATTCTTGAGGATATGGAATTTGTTCAGTTTCATCCCACGGCTTTTGCTAAGGAGGGTGCACCTACCTTTTTGTTAACTGAGGCAATGAGGGGAGAAGGTGGGATCTTGAGAAATAATAAAGGTGAAAGATTTGTCTATAGGTACCATCCCCTTGGGGAGCTGGCTCCCAGGGATATTGTAAGCAGAGCTATCTTTACTGAAATGAAGGAGAGTGGGGCCCAATGTGTTTACCTTGATATGACCCATTTTAAAAGGAGTTTTCTTGAAAACAGATTTCCCACTTTATTTAAAAAGTGTCTGGAATATGGGATAGACATTTCAAAGGATTACATTCCCGTTGCCCCTGCTGCCCACTATATCATGGGAGGTATAAAAACTGATACCTTTGGGAGAACAACTGTAAAAAATTTGTTTGCCTGTGGGGAATGTGCCTGTACTGGAGTTCATGGGGCAAATAGACTTGCAAGTAATTCACTGCTTGAAGGGCTTGTTTTTGGTAAGAGACTTGGAGGATATTTGTTAGAAATGGATATAAATTCTGGAATTAAAGATAACTTTATAGGTAATGGTTATTTTAAGGAGGATGAATGTCCTTTCGGGGATGAAATCTTTCTTGAATTGAAAAAAAGGATGTGGTACCAGGTTGGGATAATAAGAGATGAAGAAGGGTTGAAAAGTGCCCTTTCATTTATCAGGGAAAAGTTAGATTTATTACAGAAAAGCAAAAGTGTAAGTTGTAGGGTCTATGAAATGATTTTTGGCACTGCTTATTTAATAACCCTTGCTGCCTTAAATAGAAGGTGTAGTAGGGGAGGTCATTTTAGAAGCGATTTTCCAACTAAAGGAGAATGTGGAAATATGCATCTTGACCTTAAAAAGGATATGGGGGAGGTTATTAAAGTTTTTTGGGAGGAATAAAGGTAATGAATATTTTTCTAAGGAAAAAGTATGAGGAGTTTTTATTTGAAGATCAATTTTTTGGTGATATTTCAACTTTACTGGACGATTTTAATGAGATATTCACAGGGTATATTCTTGTTAAAGAAGACTGTGTGATTGCAGGAATTTCTCACGTGA
>JAMOQF010000106.1 GCA_027064125.1 Acidobacteriota bacterium | reverse complement strand
GGGCTATCTTATCAATTAGTTTTGCACTTTATTTAAACAAAAAATATAAAAAATCTATTAAATGGCTTTTAAAATTATATGGAATCTCAGTGGAAACATGTGATTATATAAACGCTTTTATATCCTCTGGTTTCCTTGGAAAATGCTACAAGCAACTTGGCAACTTCAACAAAGCCCTATTTTATTTTAAAAAGGCAAATTTATACATAGAAAAAATTTCCAGTTCAATGGAGACCAATTTAAATCTTAAACTAAACTTTGAAAGTTCCATACACAAAATCTACGAAGAATACATAGATACCTATTTTAATCTTTTTTTAAACAGCAAAAAATCACGCTATGTAGATGATGCCTTTAAAGTTGTTGAAAAATATAAATCTCAAAATCTCTTCTACTCTTTCTTAAAAAATAGATTTCTGGAAAAGTTAAAAAGTGTTTCACCAGAGATAAAGTTAAAACTCTATATTTTAAACAAAAAAATAGGATTTCTGAGAAACAAATTCATTCTCACAAAAAGTGTAAATGAAAGAAGTATAATTAAAAATCACCTTGAAAATCTTTTACATGAACGGGAAACCTTACTCAAAAGGTTAAATCTCCACTTTTTAAAAAATTTTGCAGAAAAAAATCTAATATCCACATCTGAGATACAAAACATAATAGGCAATGAAAATGCGTGTATTGAATTTTTTATTGGAGAAAATAAATCCTTTTATTGGATAATCACAAAAAATAAACTTATATTTAAAAAGTTTTCACTCACTCAGGATAGATTAAACGATATCCTAAAAAAAATAAGTTACAACCTGTACTGCAGAAACAATTCTAAAAATGGTTTATTAATGGATGAGACTTTTGTGGGATTTAATGTTATTTATTTAAATCGACTATTTACAAAATATTTTAAAGAAATTTTCAACGAAATACCAAGTCAGAAAAAATTAATCATATCCCCCGACTCCAGTTTGCTTATCTTCCCCATGGAAGCACTTGTTACAAAATACGATAGCAACAAAGTAAAATTTCTCATCTCAAAATATTCCTTGATCTACACTCCAAATTTTTCCTTCATAAAGTTAAATATATTAAATTCAAATAAAACATATTTCAAAAAAGATATACTCACAATGGGAATTTCAAACTTTTCAAGAATAAACAAAAGTTTAAAAAGGTATAAGCTAAAAAATCTACCCTATAGCAGTGAGGAGGCATTTGAAATTGCAAATATGTTTAATAAATCAAAATACTTCATTAACAGTGATGCAACCGAGCACAACTTCAAAAAAAATTTTAAAGAATTTTCTATTATCCATCTATCAACTCATACGATAATTGAAGAAAATAATCCCATATATTCAAAAATAATATTAAATCCTGATAAAAGATGGAATGAGGATGGAATAGTCTATGGTTATGAACTGGGTGAAATGAACTTTAAAACAAACCTAATGGTTTTAAACAGTTGTGAAACTGGAATTGGAAAAATATTTAATGGTTCAGGTCTTTATGGAATAAGTAAAATTCTATTATCCTCTGGAATTAAATCCCTGATAGTTACCCTCTGGCCAGTGAAAGATTATTTTGCCAAAAACTTTATGCTAAAATTTTACAGTCAATTAAAAAAAGTAAAAAACACTGAAAGGGCCTTAAGGGAAACTAAACTATTTTTTATTAAAAGTTTGAAGTATAGAGACCCATACTATTGGGCATCCTACATTTTAATCGGTAAAAATACAATATTTCAAAATTTAGAAGAGAAAAAAAATCCAAGTAAAGTTTTGTGGACAAAAATCTTTTTTATTATTTTTTCGATTTTGAGCGTAATATCTCTTTTAAAGAGATAATGTCAACTTAAAGGAATTAAAAGAATTTTCCTTTTACCCCTGATTTCTGCCAGAAGATTTTATTTCTGCAAAAATTTTATTTTTTCTTTATTTGCCTTCCCTCAAGTCCACTTAAATTTTTCTTAAATTCTTAAATTTTTTGACTGGTACAAAATCCTAAATTTTCAATTTTCCTTTTCTTTTCTCTATAAACCCATGGGGGAAATTGTGTAGATGCAACTTTAGTATGACACCTTTAATTTTGATTTTGCCTGGCACTTTCCCGGCACTTCTTTCCCACACCTTTTCAAAACTTTCTCAGGAATTTTCTTTTGAGGGTAAATTTAACCTTTTTCTCTTGAGATAGAGATTTTCTTCCTCACACAATTAACATCACACTACCTTTAAAGATTAATTGATTTTCTCTAAGATACTTTTAACCTCATCATTATGTATCAAAAGGGGATCTTTAAAAGATAGATATTTTTCAAAATATTCCTTAGATTTTAATCTATCCCCAAACTTCAGAAATACCTTTCCCAAATAATAATAAGTTTTTGCAAGATATCTATAATTTCCGGTTTTCTTAAATATTGCATCTCCTATTTTTTCAGCCTTCAGCAGGTAAGGCAACCCATCCTTTTTACCTTCCTTTAACAGGGAAAGTCCCATTAAAAAATTTGCATCAAAATTTTCAGGATTTTTTTTCAAATACTCCCGAAAATATTTTTCTGCCTCTTTGAAATGCTCACCATTATAATTTTCCAATCCCTTTGCAAAAAGATAATTCCCTCCCTTTTCTCCCCTTACAACCGCATTTATGAAATTTTTATCTTCAGGTAAAGGCAAAAGTTCTTTTAACATAGGAATTCCAGGAAGCAAAAACGCCAGAGTTGCTGCAATTGCAAGTAATTTTTTAACTCTTATATTAAAAAAATTGTACTCTTTTTTTGTGAAATCATAATGTTTAAAAATCTCACATAAAGACGCAACTTCAGAAACTTTACTTCTACAGTACTTACATTCAAAAAGATGCATTTCAAAAGCTGCTTCTTCTTCCTCTGTTAATAATCCAAAACAGTAATCATAAATATATTTTCCCTTTTCCAGATCTGAACATTTATCCATTTAACTTCACCTAATAATTTTTATACCTCTAATTTTTTCCATCAAGTAAATTATTATCTTTTTTCCCAAATTGTATGAAAATTTTTATCCTTTTCCTTATTTTTTCCATTGCGGTATTAAACTTATAAACAAGTGTCTGCTTTGGAATACCAAAATGTTTACTCAATTTTGAATAGGACCACTTTTTACACACATGCAAATAAATAAGTTCCTGGACTTCCAGGGGAAAATTTTCCATTTCCACTTTAACAATTTTCAAGAATTCCTCTTTTTCTCTCTCCTCTTCCATTTCAATTAAAAAGGTCTCCCCCTCCCGCCTAAATATAATATTCCTATCAAGGTCTCTGCTAATATTTTTTTCCTCTATTGAAAGCATTTTTCTCTTATTCCTATCTCTTATTTCCTTAATAATTAGGTGTTTTAATATTCCTATTGCATAACCAATTAAACCATATTCATTTTCCATCCCCCTGTAATATCCTCTTGACAGATTGTCCAGAAATAAATAAATTGCCTCCTGAACAAGATCTTCCGCTTTATCAGGAAACTGAGATCTTGCTATCTGATATAACTTTACTCTGAGTTTTTCGAGAAATTCTTGACTTTTCCAGATTGGCTTTTCATCCATAATGTAAATGGTGCCGAAGGCGGGAGTCGAACCCGCACTCCGCATAAACGGAACCAGATTTTGAGTCTGGCGCGTCTGCCAATTCCGCCACTTCGGCAAAAAAGGAAATATTAAAATAATTTTATTTTTTTGTCAATCCCAACTTATATAAAGAAAAAAAGAATTTATTTAAAAAAATAATAGTTGTATAATAGCCTTCTACTTGGGGAGCAAAAAACTATGATTCTCTTAACAGATAAAATAGAAAGGGGAAAACTTGAGAAGCTAAAAAAAAATCTTGAAAAGTCCAGTATATATTTTAAAGAAATTAAATTGTGCAATGAACACCTGTTTTTCATTCCGGAAAATATAGATAAAAATATAAAAAAAGAAATTGAAGACAATTTTTCTAACCAGATTGTAACAAGTGACAAAGAGTATGAATTGGTATCCAAAAAAGAATTCTGTAAAAGTTTAAAGATAGACTTTAAAGATACCTCAATTGGAGGAAACAATTTTGAAATTATAGCGGGTCCATGTGCTATTGAATCAAAAGAAATGGCAGAAGAAATATCAGGATTCCTGAGCAGTTTACAGATAAAATTCTTTAGAGGTAGTCTTTTTAAACCCAGAACATCTCCCCATACTTTTCAAGGTCTCGGTGAAAAGGGTATAGAAATTCTGAAGGTCATTAAAGAAAAATATAAGATAAACATTGTTGTGGAACCTTTAAATCTGGAAAATATAAATAAGTTAATGGATGTGGCCGATTTATTTCAAATAGGTTCAAGAAACATGCAAAATTTCTCACTTTTGAAGGAAGCGGGGGAAAGTAAAAAGCCCATTATTTTAAAAAGAGGAATGTCTGCAAATTTAAAGGAATTTCTCTTAGCAGCAGAGCATATTTTATATACTGGAAATGAAAAAGTAATACTCTGTGAAAGGGGGATAAGAACCTTCTCCGACTATAGTAGAAACACCCTTGATTTGAGTATAGTACCCATTTTAAAAAAGGAGACATATCTTCCAGTTATAGTTGATCCAAGCCATGGAACAGGTAGAAGAGATGTAATACAACCCATGGTACTTGCCTCAATTGTATCAGGTGCCGACGGTGTAGAAATAGAAGTACACCCCCACCCCGAAAAAGCACTTTCAGATGGCCCACAATCCCTCTCAATGGAAGAATTTGAGAAACTACATGAAAAAATGAAAAGACTTCTATCTTTTTATAAAACCCGGTTAAATTAAATTAAAGGAGACAAATTTTATTTCTGTCATCTCCTCCATTGCATACCTGGGACCTTCTCTTCCTGTACCACTCATTTTAACTCCCCCATAAGGCATCTGATCAACTCTAAATGTGGGGAAATCGTTTATTATCACTCCACCAACTTCAAGACTCTCTATTGCTTTAAAAGCATTTTTTAGATCATTTGTAAAAATTCCAGCCTGAAGTCCATAATGGGAATCATTGACCATTTTAAGGGCATCCTCAAAATCCCTAAACTTCACCAAGGATACAATGGGCGCAAAGACTTCAAGGCACATTATCTTCATATCAGGTTTAACATCGGTGAGGATCGTTGGATAAAATATCCTGCCTTCCCTCTTTCCCCCAACAACTACTTTGGCACCGGCACTTACAGCTTCTTCAAGCCATTTTTCAGCCCTAATGGCTTCAGATTCAGTTATCATCGGTCCCACATCTGTATCCTTTAGTCTTGGATCCCCTACCTTTAATTTTAGGACCTCCTCTCTAAACAACTCTTCAAATCTGGAAGAAATTTCCTCATGAATGTAAAGTCTTTGTAAAGAAATACACACCTGACCTGAAAAGGCAAAACTACCCACCACAGCTCTTTTAACAGCATATTCAAGATTTGCGGTCTTATCAACAATCATTGCAGAATTGGAACCAAGTTCAAGGGTAACTTTTTTAATTCCCTTTATGTTGTTATTTATCCATAGCCCCACTTTGGGACTTCCTGTAAAAGTTATCATGGAAACTCTGTCATTTTTGACAAATTCTTCACCAGCAACACTCCCATTTGAAGGTAAAACAGATATGGCTTTTGTAGGGAGTCCACTTTCAATTAGTAACTCCACAAATTTTATAGCAGTAATAGGGGTTTGAGATGCAGGCTTCAGCAAAACACAGTTCCCACTTCCAACAGCCGGTGCAACCTTATGTATGACAAGATTTAGGGGAAAATTAAAGGGAGTTATTGCAACAATAACTCCCCTTGGAATTCTCAGATAATATCCAAATCTTCCTTCACCCCCTTTAGAACTATCCATGGGGACAACTTCTCCCCTTAATTGTTTTACCTCCTCTGCACAAAATCTTAAATTTTCTATCGCTCGCTCCACCTCTCCTTTAGCATATTTATACACTTTTCCCGATTCCATTATTATACTTTCAATAAATTTTTCCTTTCTCTCTTCAAGCAGTCTGGAGGCTTTATACAATATTTCAGCTCTTTTATATCTGGGAAATCGCCTATATTCAGAGAAAAAATCATATAAACTCTGAATACTATTTTTAATAATCTCTTCATCTGCAAAACTTACCACACCTACAACTTCTCCACTGTATGGAGAAACAATTTCTTTCTTAAAAGCGCCATCATTCCACGTGCCATCATATAACAATTTCCATTCTTTAACCATATAACCTCCCAAGTGTTTCTATTTAAAAATCAATTTTTTTCTTTTTACCTTTGCTTTTTTTAATTTTCTCAACTCTCTAAAGGCAAATGTTATCACTACCTCAGGAGAAGAAAATTTCTCCTTTGAAGCCTCAACACACACACCATAAAGACCAATAGAAAGATTTAGAGGGGGCGAAAATTTTTCAAATTCAATATCTCTAAATATCCTATTAGCCACTTCTTTATCCTCAAGAATAACAGCGAAAAAATCTCCACACAAACGAGATGCCATCAGGTTTTGAGAATAAATTTTTCTTCCCACTTCACTTAAAATTGAATCTGCCGTATATATCGAATAGGAATAATTAATGGAAGTAAAATTTTCTATATTAAACAATAGAAAATAAAATTTTTCATCCTGAGATATAAATTTTTCCCTAAATATTTTTAAAAAATAAGGGAATCTGTAAAGTAAACTCAATTCATCAACCTTTTTAAACTTTACAAAATCCTTTTTGACCTGATTAAATTTAATTAGCAACATTTCATTTCTCAACTTAGCCGAATGTAAAAGTCTATTTACATTTAAAATCTCTCTTCTCAACTTCCTATTGTTAAATATTAAAAATATCAACCCCATAAATAGAGATAAAAGTAAAAAAATTGTTGCCAACTTCATTTTTGCAGGGGATATCCCCCTTACCTTTACATTTACATACGCAATATTTCCAAAGGTATCACAATTGACCTTTGAAATAACCCTAAATTTATAAACTCCAGGACCTAAATTGGTATAGGTGGCATAGTTTCTCCTAATCCCCATATTCCATTTTCTATCCAATCCCTCTAACATAAATTTATAAATATTTTTCTCCTCATCAAAAAAAGAGTTATTCCTCCAAAAAAAGGTAATCTTTCTAACTTTACCCGCAAAATTTATATCTGCAAAAGATTTCTCAAAGATATATCTCTTCCCATTAACCTCAATTCTCGTAATAAAAGTGGTTGGAAAAAGGTGCTCTCCATATGAAGAAGTTATTTTGTGTCTTATAAGTCCTTTATTTGTTCCGACCCAGATATTTCTCATGGAATCAATATACCAGCAGGTGGTAAAAGAAATTTCATTTTTAAAAACATCTTCAAGATCAATATAGTGAAAGGTATACCCATCAAATTTCAAAATATAGGAATTACAAAAGAAAAAGATATCTCCAAGTCTATCCTCTTTAATGCTGTTTACATTACTATATGGAAAATCATATTTTTCATTGATATTTATAAGTTTATTGTTTTCATACAAATTTATACCATATGAAGTCCCTATCCAAATTCTTTTTCTGGTATCTTCAAAAATCACATTAATTGAATTTGAACAAAGACCATTTTTTAAATTTAAATTTCTAAATTTCCCATCTTCATAAATACTTATACCATTTGTTGTGGCTATCCATATTCTCCCAGAGGAATCTTCTCTAACAAAGGAAATGTTGTTTCCAACAAGCCCATTTCCAGTGGAAAAATTTCTAAAAATATTTCCCTTCAAAACTGAAAGACCATTATTAGTGGAAATATAAACTACTCCCTTTGAATCTCTATATATATCGACAATATACCTGGAAATTAGCCCCTCATTTTCACTTACCCATCTTATCTTTCCATTCACATCTAAAATAAAAAGACCACTTCTTGTGCCTATAAGGACATTTCCCTTCCCATCCTCACCTATACTCAAAATATAAGTAGACTTCAAGCCATCCCTTTCATTTAAAAGTTTCATTTTGCCATCTTTAAATACAATTAAACCATAGTGGGTTGCAATTAATTTCCTGCCTATACTATCTTCATATAATATTTCTGGTTCTATATACTTTACCTTTAGCCCCTTTATAAGAATTTTTTTAAATCTTTTCCCAGAAAAAAAGGAAATACCCCTGGGGCCAAAAACCCACACCCTTCCTGAACTATCAATGATTATTTTCTTTACTTCATTTTCAAATAGTCCATCTTTAACAGTAAAATGTTTTATCTTACCCGTATTTAAATTTACTTTAGATACCCCATCAGTTATGGAACCGACCCAGAGATTACCGCTTCCATCTTCTGAAATGGCTGTTATCGTTCCATCTGGAATTCCATCTTCTGCGGTATACAAAAAGTCATTTACAAATGAAATCTTTCCCACACCTCCAAATCTCATGGAAAACCATAGATTCCCTTCCCTATCCAGGAACAAATCAGTAATAAATGGATCCATTATTCCATTTTTCTCTCTATACAACTTATAATCCTTCTTATCCCTAAATCTTGCCAGGCCCTTCCCCCAAATCGCATACCAAAAAAGGTCTCTCTTTTTATCATAAGTAATGCAACTAAAATTCGTATCGCCAAATGTTTCATCTCTATAACAACCATCTCTCTTAAGATCCAAAATATACAGGCCAATGGTCGATCCAAACAAAATTTCATTATTGGGCTTATCAAAAAAAATTGAATAAACTCTCATCTCTGGCAAATCATATTTTTTCGTAATATCTGTAATATTATTTCCCCTAATCCTAAAAACCCTCTTAGCACCGCCCACCCATATATTTCCCTCCAGATCTCTAAACAGAGAAAAAAAACTTACTTCCCCTTTTAGATCAATTTTCTTTAAATTCCCCCTATTATACAAAAATAAACCATTGTTGGTTGCCACCCACACTCCACCACTTCCATCACACAAAATATCATTTATTTTCCTTCCAGATAATCCTTCAATTTTTACAAAATTCCAATTCCAAAAATACCCACAACCATTTTCTGTCCCCACCCAGAATCTTCCCCTTCCATCCTGATCAAGTGCAAATACAACATTATTTGGCAGTCCATCTTCTGTTCTAAAAATTCTAACATCATTTCCACTATATCTACAAAGTCCTGCAGAAGTACCAAACCACATATACCCATCCCTCGTCTGATATACTTTCCACACCTCAAGTGAAGGAAGACCATCCTTAAAGGAATAGTACCTCACCGGAATCTCTTCAGAAAATATAAAAGATGAAAATAACAAAAAGAGCAAAAATATAATTTTTTTCATTTGAATAACCTCTACTTTTATATTATAAGATTTTTTTTAAAATTTTTCATCAAAGGAAAAAAATGAGGCAAAAAATTAAAATTAGAGAGAAAACTGCCCTTAAAAACTGGTCCATTGGAGACTCAAAGGAACTATATTTAATAGATAACTGGGGGAAGGGCTTTTTTGATGTAAATGACAAGGGAAATATTATTGTTAAACCTGAAAAAGACCTCAAAAAGTTTCTGGATATAAAAAAATTTGTAGAAGATATGGAACTCAGGGGAATAAACACCCCAATACTTATAAGGTTCACAGACATCCTAAAAAAAAGGATAGAGGAAATTAACGATTCATTCAAAAATGCAATTAAAGAATATAACTTCAAAGGAAAATATATAGGTGTATATCCAATAAAGGTCAATCAAAACAGGCAAGTTGTTGAGGATATTGTTGAATTTGGAGAAAAGTATGATTATGGTTTAGAAGCGGGGAGTAAACCGGAACTTTTAATCACACTCTCTCTGCTTGATAATCCCCAAAGGCCTATAATTTGTAATGGCTATAAGGACAAGGAATTTATAGAACTTGCCCTCTGGGGGAGAAAATTGGGCAAACAGGTAATTATAGTTGTTGAAAAACCATCTGAATTGGATTTAACCCTTGAAATATCAAAAAGAATAGGAGTAAAGCCCCTTCTTGGTATCAGGGCAAAACTTTCTGCAAAAGGCAGGGGAAAGTGGGAGGCATCCGGTGGAGATAAAAGTAAATTTGGCCTCTTCCCATCTCAGATTTTAGAAGCAGTTGAAAAACTAAAAAGGGCAAACTTACTTGGAAACCTTATTCTCCTTCATTTTCACCTGGGATCACAAATAACATCAATACAAAGCATAAAAGAGGCCCTGAGGGAAAGTACCAGAATTTTCTCAGAACTCCACAAACTTGGAATAAACTTTAAATACTTTGACGTGGGTGGAGGACTTGCAGTAGATTATGATGGTTCTCAAACCAATTTTTCTTCAAGTTCAAATTATACCCTTCAAGAATATGCAAGTGATGTAATCTCCGCCATATCTGAAATATGTAAAGAGGAAAACATCCCGCATCCAAATGTCATTTCCGAGAGCGGAAGAGCACTTGTAGCATATCACTCAGTAATTATTGTAAATGTACTTGGTGTAAGCCAATTTGCATCAGAAATGGAAAATCTGGAAGAGGAAAATTTAGTTGCAAATAAAGAAGATTCAAATAATATGGTATCTGCCATAAAAGAAGTTTATGACAAAATAAGTCTTAAAAATATTCAGGAATCATATCATGACGCATTGCAGATAAGAGATGAAACACTGACCATGTTTAATGTGGGAGTTCTATCTCTTAGAGAAAGGGCACTTGTGGAAAAATTATTCTGGAAGACATGCCAGAAGATATATAAAATTTCAAAAAATCTTGACTATATACCTGACGAACTGGAAGATCTGGACAGATTTATATCTGATATATACTTTTGCAATTTTTCAGTTTTTCAATCTCTACCTGACCACTGGGCTGTAAAGCAACTCTTTCCCATAGCCCCCATCCACAGACTTACAGAAGAACCAACACACCAGGCAATACTTGCTGATATCACATGTGATTCCGACGGTAAAATAGATCAATTTATAGACTTAAGAGATGTAAAATCTTCAATAAAATTACATGAACTTAAAAAGGGAGAGAATTACTATCTCGGAATATTTCTCTCTGGAGCCTATCAGGAAATCTTAGGAGATTTACACAATCTTTTTGGAGATACCCACACAGTACATATTTCAATCACCGGTGAAAATAAATATAAAATTGACAAAATAATTGAAGGGGATTCAATAAAAGATGTACTGGGGTATATGCAATACACAAAAAAAGAACTCATAAGCCTGCTGAGAAATTCCATTGAAAGGGGAATTGAAAATAAAACCATAGAACTCAGGGATTCATCCAGAATATTAAAGTATTTTGAATCTGAACTTGAAAAATACACATACCTGGAAAATTAATAGGTAAATACTTCTTCTCTGTCCAAACTCCTATATTGTACTGCCTCAGCCACATGTCTCATTTTTATGTTTTCACTTCCATCAAGATCGGCAATTGTTCTACTGACTTTAAGTATCCTATTATACGCCCTTGCTGAAAATCCCAGTTTTTTTATCGCATTTTCAAGGACCTTTTCCCCTTTCATATCCAACTTACAAACCCTCTTAACCATCATGGGAGTCATTTGAGAATTTGTAAAAATCCCGTAATTTTTTAATCTCTCAAGTTGAATCTGTCTTGCCCTGATCACCCTTTCTCTGATCTTTACTGAAGGTTCCCCATCTGCTTTACTCTTTAAATCTTCATAATCTACACTCATCACTTTAATCTGGATGTCAAATCTGTCCATCAAAGGTCCCGAAATTTTATTCAAATAATTTCTGACCCTTGTGGGTGAGCAGGTACACCTATCAGTACCATAATAACCACATGGACAGGGATTCATGGCCGCCACCAGCATAAAATTTGCAGGGAAAGTGAGACTTACCGCAGCCCTTGAAATTGTCACAACTCCATCCTCCATTGGCTGTCTCAAAACCTCAAGAACATTCCTATTAAATTCTGGAAGTTCATCTAAAAACAAAACTCCATTATGAGCAAGACTTACCTCCCCAGGTCTTGGAATACTTCCACCACCCACAAGACCAGCAGTTGAAATGGTATGATGTGGAGACTTAAATGGCCTCCTTTTAATAAGAGTATCCCCATCCTTCATTAAACCCGCAACTGAGTAAATTTTTGTTGTCTCAAGACTTTCTCCAAAAGTTAGGGGCGGTAAAATGGTTGGTATTCTCTTTGCAATCATCGTCTTCCCACTGCCCGGAGAACCAATCATCAATATGTTGTGTCCGCCAGCAGCAGCAACTTCAACAGCCCTCCTTGCATGGTATTGGCCCTTAATTTCAGAAAAATCCAGTCCATATCTCACATTTTCCACATCCACAGAATCTTCCTCCTGTATTACAGGGGACAAATCAATTTCTCCTCTCAAAAAAAGAACTATCTCCTTTAAATTTACAACCTCATATATTTCTACTCCACCAACAACTGCCCCCTCTCTTCCATTTCCCTTTGGAACAAACACCCTTTTTATTCCCTCTTTCCTGGCACCATCCACAATGGGGAGTATACCCTTAACCCTCTTTACATCCCCTGTAAGGGAAAGTTCACCCAAAAATATAGAATTCTTAAAGCACCCTCCACTCAAATAACCGTTGACTGCAAGTACTCCAAGGGCAATTGATAGGTCAAAGGCAGACCCTTCCTTTTTCAAATTAGCAGGAGCAAGATTGACAACAATATTTTCCATGGGAATATCAAAGCCACTATTTTTAATCGCTGAAAGTACCCTTTCCCTGCTTTCCCTAACAGCAACATCTGGCAATCCAACTATAATCATATTTAAACCATTTTTACTTTTTGAAATGTCCACTTCAACATTTACAATATATCCCTCCACACCTAAGGTTGAACCACTTTTAACTATACTAAACATATTCACCTCCATTTTTTAGCCTTCAATATATATAACGAATTTTTTTATTTTTATTTCGCAAAAAATTGAATAAAATTAAATTTTGAGGTAAAAAAATGGAAAATTGTTTATTTTGTAAAATTGCAGAAAAAAAACTGAGTGCAGAAATTGTATATGAAGATGAGGACATTGTTGCTTTTAAAGATATAAATCCTCAGGCACCAATTCACATTTTAATTATTCCCAGAAAGCACATATCGTCTTTAAATGAAATAAATGAAGAAGACATCCCAATTCTTGGAAAAACCCAGCTTGTTGCAAAGGAACTTGCAAAAAAATTTGGGATAGACACCCAGGGATACAGATTAGTCCTCAACACAAATTTTGGAGCTGGACAAAGTATTTACCATATTCACTATCACCTTTTAGGCGGTAGATTTTTAAAATGGCCCCCGGGATAAAATGAAAGAAAAAGAATATAGTGAAGAAGAAATCAGGGAAGATAGATTAAAACAGAAAAGGATTCAGGTGGTATGTGACTACGCAATTTACATAATCAGAACAAAAAAGGATTTAACACTTTTAGAAGCGGAGAAAATTGTTGAAGAAGTAAAAAACTATGTGTTAAAGATTTTTCCAGACAAAGAGGAAACTTTTAATATTATTTATCTTCCGAGATTTAAAAGAGAAATTGAAAAAAGATTCACTCTGAATTAAAAATGGATATAGAAAAAATTTTAAAAGACCACCAGGAAACAATTTCAAATTTTATTAAGCAGAATAGGGGGATAATACTAAAACTAACAGATGAATTAAAAAAAAGGATAAAATCAGGAGCAACAATTTTCGTGGCTGGAAATGGTGGAAGTATGGCTGATAGCATTCACATGGTAACGGAACTGATGGGCAAATTTTACAGAAAAAGGCCACCCATAAAAGCCATATCCTTAGGAACAAACCCGGCTCTAATAAGTGCAGTATCAAATGATTACAGTTATGAAAATTCTTTTGTCAGAGAACTATCCGGACTTGCCCAAAAAGGTGATATATTCATAGGGATTTCCACCAGCGGAAAATCTAAAAATATATTGAAGACACTGGAAAAAGCAAGAGAAATTGGTTGTTTAACAGTTTTGCTGACAGGCAATCACCTTAGAAAAAAGGAAAAGATATCTGACTTTTTAATCTCTGTTCCTTCAGAAGATGTTCCAAGAATTCAGGAATGTCACATTTTTTTAATTCATCTATTATGTGAAATACTCGAAGATGAACTATATGGAAATTAAATTTGATCCAACAAAAGTGGATAAAGATATTCTAAAGGGAAAATTTTCACATCTTTTTCAAAAGAAATTCTTGAAAAAATGGGACCCTGAAAAAGAAGCGTTTCAAGAAGAACTAAAGTGGTTAAGTGAAGCCTCGAAAAAAATAGTAGAAATTGGATGCGGGAAAGGAAGGTTTTTAATTGAAATGGCTGAGAAAAATCCCAGTATAAAATTTTTGGGATTTGAAATTATAAATAAAAGTTATAAAATAGCAAAGAAGAGAGCTGAGGGAAATAACTTGAAAAACCTTTTAATTGTGAGAAGAGATGCAGTTCCTGTGATATCTCTAAACTTTCCAGACAATTTTATAGATGAATATTATCTTTTCTATCCCGATCCCTGGCCTAAAAGAAGACACAGAAGAAGGAGATGGTATTTTCATCCTTTTTTCCTGGAATTAATAAGAACTTTAAAAATAGGCGGAAAAATTACAATTACCACCGACAACATTAACTACATAAATGAGGCCTTTTATCTCTTTAAAAATTTCTATCATCTTGAAATTTTGAGATTTAGTAAAGTACCAGAAAATTTCAGAAGGACACATTTTGAAGAAAAATTCTTAAAGAGAGGCCTAACCCTTTACGAAATAGTAGGGAAGAAAATAAAAAAATTTCCCCAACATAAAAAATATAAGGAGCAACTAAAATGAGAAAGGTAACAATTTTCATTTTACTCATCATACTTTTTTCCATTTTATATACAGGTTATCTCTATTTAGACGGAATGAGTAATGTATCATCCTTTAAAGGTAATTTAAATAGCGAAGCTCCAGTATTTTTGAATAAAAGAAAAAAAGTGATTATTGAAAAAACATTTCAAATGGCAAAATCATACGGTTTTATTTTGACAAAGGAAGACATTGAAGTTAAAAAGGGTATAGCAAATAGAGGAACATATATTTCAGAAACTTTTTTAAAAAGTGCTTTTCCAAATCAAAAATCAAAATATTTAGAGATAACCGTAAATTTTAATATTCCAATGTTTCTGTTCACAAAAAAGGAAAAGATAAAAGTTAAATATGCAAAACCCATTATAGAATCACCTCACAAAAAGGAAATAGACAGAGAAATGAAGAATTTACCAATATTAGGAAAGTAGATTATAAAATTAGCATACAGTCACCGTAACTATAGAATCTATATCTTTGCTTAACCGCTTCTTCATATGCTTTCATTATCAAATCTTTTCCAGCAAAGGCAGAAACAAGCATTAAAAGCGTGGATCGTGGCAGATGAAAGTTGGTTAAAAGTTTATCCACTATTTTAAACTCAAAAGGAGGATATATAAAAAGATCTGTAAATCCCATTTCTCCCTTTATATTCTCTCCATATTTAATTGCAAGGGTTTCAAGCGTTCTTGTGGTGGTCGTGCCAACAGCTAAAATCTTTCCTCCATTTTTTTTATGTTCCTTAATTTTTGAAGCCACTTCTTCGCTTATAGAATAAAATTCTTCATCCATAGTATGTTTTTCAACATCCTCAACTACAACAGGTTTAAAAGTTCCAGGTCCCACATGAAGGGTTATCTCACATATATCAATTTCCATTTTTTTCACTTCATTTAATATCTCTTCGCTGAAGTGTAAACCGGCAGTAGGGGCTGCAACAGATCCCAATTTCTTTGCAAATACAGTCTGATACCTTTTTCTATGGAATTCCTCTGATCCTACCTTATCTCCATTTATGTATGGCGGAAGAGGGACTTTCCCATGTTTGAAGAGAAAATCATAAAAGTCATTTCCAACAATATTAAATTTAACCAACCTACTTCCATCTGGAAGAATTTCCAACACTTCACATAAAACCCCTTCTTCAAATGCTATTTTTCCTCCCACTTTTAAACGCTTTGCAGGTCTTAAAAAAACCTTCCATACTCCACTTCCAATATCTCTTATCAAAAGGACCTCAATAGTTGCACTACCAACTTCTTTCTTACCAAAAAGTCTTGCGGGAAACACCTTTGAATTATTTATAACAATTAAATCAGATGGATCAATTAACTTGAGAATATCCCTGAACCTAAAATGAGAGATACTGCCATTCTTTCTATCTATCACCATCATTCTGGAATCTTCTCTTTTATCAGAGGGCTTCTGTGCAATCAATTTCTTTGGTAAAAAATAATCAAATTCACTTACCTGCATCTAATTTAAAAGCAACCTCCCTGTTTTGAAAAAAGTAAATCAATTGCCCACAGAATATAAAAATCCAACTGGATACATAAATCCAGACCACAATTATGACTATGGCCCATATTGAACCATAAACCTGTTCATAGTGAAAGTAGGGTATTGTCAAGACGAAAATATAGTTTCCAATATGCCACACAATAGATGCAAGTACCCCCCCTATGAAAGCCTTTGAAAGATGTACATTCGTATCAGGTAATACCTTATATATTATAGTAAACAACATTGTTGTAAAAACAAAAGCAGAAATGGCAAATATCACCTGTAGAAAGTGATTTGAATATGGGAAATCCCTGAACAATACATTTAACCTTAAAAAATGAAAAGCAACTATCGTAGCCCCTGAACTGATTAAAAAAATGGATGAAATTAAAATTAGAAACAGATGTATTAACAAACTTTTCAAAAAAGATCTCTTCTTTTCTACATTCCATGCTTTATTCAGGGCATCTTCAAGTATGGAAAAAACCCACATCCCAGCCCAGAGGTAAATGGAGGCATAGGTTACCATGGATTCCCAATTGGGAGAAGATATCATTGTATCAAGATTGGTTATTAAAAAACCTTGCGTTTCAGGGGGAAATACAGAAATTATCTTTTCAGCAATTTCCCTGCTCACCCCATGAACCTTTATGAATTTATCTCCCAAAGAAACCATTAGCAAAAAAGCAGGAAAAAGGGTGATTAAAGTAAAATATGCGGTAGCAGCAGCATTTGTTGGCAGATGTTTTTTAAAGAAACTTTTTACTGTATACTTTAAAGACTTAAAAAAAATCATAACATTAAATGATATTATAATTTTTTATTAAATATATATTTTTTTTACAATTTTCTTTTTTTTGCAACCTTATTTTATTTTATCTGTATAATATTTTTTAAAGACTTCACAAAATAAGGAGAAAAAAATGAAAAGAATATCCTTTATAATTCCCGTTTTCTTGCTGTTATTTTCTTTTTCTCTTTCAAATGATAAAATTGAAACAGGTAGTTTAAAAAATGGTTTGAAGTATGTAATTATGGAAAATCACTCCACCCCGATTGTCTCCATTTTTTTTACTGTAAAAGTAGGTCTAAGAGATGAGAATAATCTTTCCTGCGGCGTCTCACACATGCTGGAACATCTTTTATTTAATGGGACAAAGAAAAGAACTCAGAAAAAACTATATGAGGACACAGATATGATAGGAGGCTATTGCAATGCTTTTACACGGGATGATTTCACTTGCTTCATGATGGTGGTCCCTTCCTCAAACGGAGAAAAGGGAATGGAAATAATTACAGATATGTTGTTTAATTCCACACTTCCTCCCAAAAAACTTGAAAAGGAAAGAGGAATAGTGATTGAAGAGTTAAAAAGGGATATGGCAGACCCCTCTTTTTTTTATAACAAATTCAGAAAAGAAAATATTTTTAAAGGCACACCTTATGAAATGGAAGTTCTTGGAACCGTGAATTCAATAAAGGCAATGAAGAGGAAAAACATCTGGAATTATTACATAACCCACTACGTTCCATCAAATATGGTGGCTCTCATTGTGGGTGATATCTCAGTTAAAGATGCCATTTTACTCCTAAAAAAATATACAAAGGATGCTCCTTCCAGAAAGGTAAAATCCAGTCCCATAGGAAAAAACCTTTTTGACAGAAAGGATATAGCTCTTTATAAAGTAAAGGGTAATTACTCTGAACTCACACTGACCTTTAAAGCCCCTTTTATGAAAGAAAGGGATTACTTCCCATTTTTATTACTCGATAGATTCTTTAACTCTCCCAATTCACCCCTTTTAAAAATAGCCAGGGAATTGAAACTGGGTAGATTTAGTTCAAACTATATTTATAATAGAGATTATGCCATATACAATCTTACCTTCAGAAGAACAGATGTCTTTAATAGAGAAATTCCTCAAAAAATCATTTCTGCAATAAAAAAGATAAAAAAGTTAAATCCCACTCAAGGATTGTTAAGAGATTTAAAGATATCTCTAAAAGCAGAAGAAATATACAATTACGACAATATACACTATTTAGGTGTTATGAAGGGACAAATACTTGCCGATGTTCCATTTAATATGGTTAAAAACTTTTTTCTGGATAAATACATTGAAAATGTAAAATCAGTTTCATCTTCTGATATAAACAACATATTTCAAAAATATTTTCTAAATGGGGAAAGACCAATCATCACAATAATCAATGGGGAAAAGGAGGAAAAAAATAATGAAAAATAAATATTTTATAATTATTTCTGTAATATTTATTCTCACTACATTAATCTTTGGAAACGTAAAAAAAGAAAAAAAAGTTGTATTAAAAAATGGCTTAACTCTTTGTGTTATTCAGGATCCTGATTCTCCTGTAATTGCCATTCACATCCTTTTTAAAAATAGGAGTTTCAATGAGGGAAAAGACATGTCTGGCATGGTGGATTTAATACATAGAATGTTTGTAACAGAAAATGTGAGAAAAAAACTTTTAAAAATTGGAGCAGAAATTCAGACAAATGATATCATGTTTCTTCCCTTTGATGATTACTACACCACAAATGAATTTTCTTTTGTAAGATTCAAAACTTTAAATGAGTTTTATGATGAAGGACTAAAACTCTTAGCAAACATAATTACACACCCCAATTTAAGTAGAGAAAATTTCAATATGGCACTTAAAAAGATGAAAAGGGCACAAATGTTCTACAGTAAAAAGCCACAAAAAATTGGTATGCAGAAATTTTTCCAGTTAATATCCAGAAACTCATACCTATCATTTCCAATTTATGGCAATAGAGAATCTTTAAATAATGTAAGATATGAAAAACTTACACCCTTTTATAAAAAGTATTTCTCACCTGAAAATACAATAATGACCATTTATACATCTACCCCAATAGAAAAGATTGAGTGCACAGTAAAAAAATATTTTGAAACATGGGGAAAGGCAGGAAATACTCCAACAAAATTCATACCTGCAAAAATTGATGAAAAAGTATATGGTAAAGAAGTAATTGTAAAATCCTCAGCCCCTGGTATAGGATTCATCTGCGGTGGATATGATGTAAAAGTAAAGGAAAAGGACAAATACCCCCTTACCATTTTAATGTCAATTTTTTCAGACAATTACAGTTTTCTACTCAGGGAAAAATATGGTCTTGCCTATTCCATCGGCGCAAATTTCACAACAAAAAATTGTGGAAAAGATGGAATTTTTCTGAGTTATATAATAACGGAAAAGAAAAATATCCCAAAGGTAATTAAAATAACAAAGGAATTTGTAAAAGAGTTTGAAACACAAAAAATGTCTGAAAAGGAACTTGAAATTGCTAAAAATAAACTTATTGGAAAACTTCTGAGGAGATTTATTCCATCCCTCAATAAAACATACTTTATGGGACTTAATATATTTTGTGGGAAAGAATGTTATAATTTTTTAGCAAGAGTTAATAAACTGAAAAAAATAACCCTAAAAGATGTGATAGAATACAGAAAAAAATATTTTTCTCACAAAAAATTTAACTATGTAATTGTTAACTAACCTGGAGGTAGATATGAAAACTTATTTCAAACTCCTTGCGATAATATTTTTTACCACCATCTTTTTGTGTAATATTTACCCCCAAAAAATATTAAACCATCTCATTGAGGTCCAAATAGAAACAGAAAATCACTTTTTATCTGGCAAAGATGTTATTTCCATTGGTAAATGTAAAAAAGACCTCCTACTTCCAATAGGCAAAATACTCAAAGTAAATGGTTTAAAGATCAATGGAAAATTGAGAAATATTGAAATAGTTGAAAAAGAAGGAAAAAATTTTTTAAGAATTCCATCTTATCTACTCTTTTCTGGTGGGAAAATTGAGATTTCCTTCAGTGGAATATTTAATGATTTTCCAAAAAATGCAAGATTTTCCCAGGAATTTATTAACCTTGATACATCTGGATATATAAAAAATGATTTTGTATATTTACCTCCCGATGGCTATTGGTATCCCCACTTTGAAAATGAACTTTCACCTTTTAGAATAAAAATTTTAACCAAAGACAATCTGACCTTTGTAACGGGAGGAATTTTTCTGGGAAAGAAAAGTTCTGGACTCTATACATCTTATACATATCTGGAATCTCACCCCGTTGAACCCATATTTTTAATTGGGGGAAATTTCAAGATGGAAAAAGATAGGTATGAAAATATCAATCTATATACCTACTTTTTCCCTGAAGATAATTTCCTCACCTGGAACTATTTAAGTGCAATAAAAAAATATGTAAAAATGTATTCAGAATTGATTGGAAAGTACCCCTTTGGTAAATTTGCAGTGGTTGAGAATCAACTACCCACAGGATATGGTATGCCATCATTTACCCTGCTTGGAAAAGATATTCTAAGACTTCCATTTATCGTACACACCTCTTTGGGACATGAGGTGCTTCACAACTGGTGGGGCAATTCTGTGTTTGTAAATTATAATGAGGGAAACTGGTGTGAAGGACTTACATCCTACATGGCAGATCACTACTATAAAGAATTAAAGGGTAAAAAATATGCAGTAAATTACAGGAGACAACTACTTGTAAATTATATGGCATACGTTAAAAGAGAAAATGAAATTTCTTTAAGCCAATTTGTGGAAAGGCATAACCCTGCTCAAAGAGCCATAGGTTATGGAAAATCCCTAATGGTTTTTCACATGTTGAGAAAATTAGTTGGAGATGAAGTTTTCTATGAATCTCTTAAAAATTTTTATAGTGAAATGATCTGGAAAAAGGCAAGTTGGATTGATATTGAAAGAATTTTTGAGGATACATGGGAAAAAATGCATGAGGAAAAATTAAAAGAATATCAGGAAGAAAATAAAAAAATACCTGAATTTGAAAAGAACCTGGATACTTCTCTTGATTGGTTTTTCACTCAGTGGATCTATAGAAAAGGGGCACCTGAAATCAATCTAAAATTGAATATGGTATTTCAGGTTGGGAAGAAAAATTACCTGATTTCATTTACCCTATCCCAGAGTGATCCCACTTACCAACTTTTAATCCCTGTGGAAATAATTACTGAAAGTGGAAGAGAATTTAGAAGATTAACCTTAAAAGAGAAAGAACATGAATATCAAATCATTCTAAAAGAAAAACCACTCAAATTAATTGTTGATCCCGATTATGACATATTTAGAAAACTATATCCCGAAGAGATTCCACCATCCATAGCCACAATTCTCGGTAAAAATTCAATATATGTGTACTTTTCTCAAGAATTTAAAAATAAAAAAACCTATTTAGAAATTCTAAAAAGCAACTTCCCTAAAAAGGATTTCTTCACCTTAAACTCAATAGAAGATGCCATTTCAAAAATTTCAGAGGAAAAAACTGTTATATTCTTCCAGAACTCAAGTGAAAATTTAAATGAAAAAATCAGAGAAATTTCTCAGCAGGAAGTTGACATAAAAGATGGAAATCTCCTACTAAAGGGCAGACCATATCCAATAATGGGAAATAAAAAGGCAGTAATAATATTTAAAAGTAAACTCTCCAACAATATTCCTCTCTGCATTTTTGTTGATGATGGAAATGAAATTTCCTTTGAAAGGGTTATTGGAAAAGTAACCCACTATGGGAAATATGGCTATTTAATTTTTGAAGGTGAAAAAAATACCCTCAAAGGAGAATGGGAAACTACCAATTCACCATTAATAATAGATTTAAAATAATTTATTCTTTCTTGACTATTTTGGATTTAAAGTATTAGAATTATTTTTAATTTCTCATAGGAAGGATTAACTATGGTAAGGATAATTCATCATGATTTGTTAATTCTCGGTTCTGGTATAGCAGGACTAAGAGCAGCCCTTGCAGCGTCCATTGCCTCAAAGGGCAAGTTGGATATTGGCATGCTTTCAAAAATACAGTTAATGAGATCCCATTCGGTATCTGCTGAAGGAGGAACAGCAGCGGTATTAAGACCTGAAGAGGGAGATTCTCATGAACTACATGCATGGGATACTGTGAAGGGTTCAGATTTTCTTGCAGATCAGGATGTTGTATTTAAATTCGTTGAAATTATGCCATCTGAGATCAGAACGCTTGACAAATGGGGAATCCCCTGGTCAAGAAGGGAAGATGGAAGAATTGCTCAAAGGCCCTTTGGGGGACACTCATTTCCGAGAGCTGTTTTTGCTGCAGATAAAACTGGATTTTATGAGATGCAAACTTTATATGACACCCTGTTAAAGATAAATGACTTTACCCGATATGACGAATTTTTCGTAACTTCAATCAAAGTAAAGAATAAGAAGTTTATGGGACTTACAGCAATAGATATGCGAACAGGTGAATTTTTGGGCTTTACCGCCAAGGCCTTGATAATTGCAAGTGGAGGTGCAGGAAGACTTTTCGGATTCACAACATATGCCTATACGGTGACTGGAGATGGAGTGGCAATGGCATTTAAGGCAGGTATCCCCATTAAAGATATGGAATTTCTACAGTTTCACCCCACAGGACTTATACCTTCTGGAATTTTAATGACAGAAGCATGTAGAGGAGAAGGAGGCTATTTAAGAAATAAAGATGGTGAAAGATTTATGTCAAAGTACGCTCCCTCTATGATGGAACTTGCTCCAAGAGATATAGTTTCAAGATCAATAATTACTGAAATACTTGAAGGAAGAGGGTTTAAGGGACCCAGAGGACTCGATTATGTCCACCTGGATCTCACCCACTTAGGGGCAGAAAAAATAACCACAAGACTCCCACAAATTAGAGAAATTGCCATGAAATTTGTGGGCGTTGACCCCATAGAAGAACCCATACCCATAAGACCAGTTGCCCACTATTCCATGGGAGGTATCCACACAAATATTAGAGGAGAAACTCCAGATTTTGAGGGAATATGGGTCGCAGGAGAAGCTGGATGCTCCAGTTTACATGGCGCAAACAGACTTGGAACAAATTCAACTGCAGAGTGTTTAGCATGGGGAAAAATTACAGGTGAAGAGGCTGCTAAATATATAGAAAAGAACAATACTTCCATTGATGTGGACCAGAAGGTTTTTGATGAAGAAGAAAGTAGAATTTTTAAAGGCTTGATGCAACAAAAGGGAACAGAAAGCGTTTACAAAATCAGGGAAGAATTAAAGAATGTAATGGACCACAAAGTTGGAGTTTTCAGAGATAAAAAGAATTTAGAAGAGGCTGTGGCTAAAATAAAAGAACTTAAGGAAAGAATAAAACATGTTGAAATTAAAGACAAAGGAAGAATCTACAACACAGATTTAACTTACTACATGGAAACAAACTTCGTACTTACAGTTGCTCACATAATGGCAGAAGGTGCCCTTAGAAGAGAGGAATCAAGGGGCGGACATGCAAGAAGAGATTTTCCCAAAAGAGATGATGAAAAATGGCTCAAACATACCCTTGCCTATCCAGATGGCGAAGATGGTGTTAGGTTTGAGTACATTCCTGTTACAATAACTACATGGAAGCCTGTAGAAAGAAAGTATTAACTTAGGAGGCATAAAATGGTTAAAAACTTATTGGGAATAAAGGGATGGATAGCTGCTGGAAGATTTAGTTTGCAGAGATACGCATATACTTTACAGAGAATTACAGGTCTTGGAATAATAACTTATCTTTTGATGCATCTTTATGTAACTGGATTCAAAATAAAGGGAAAGGCAGCCTGGAATGGCATAATGGAAACTGTCCACCATCCCATTTTACATTTTTTCGAATTCTTACTTTTTGTAGGTGTAATTTTTCATGCCTTAAACGGTTTTAGATTGATACTTGCTGAATTTGGAATAGGAATAGGAAAACCAGGAAGACAGGTTTATCCATATACCACTTCTGTGGACAGACAAAAGGGCTTTTTCTTTTTCCTTATGTTCCTGGTTCTTATTATAGTCCTTGTTGGTGCTGCTGATTTTTATCTACTACCTAAATAGTTGAGGAGGAAAAAAATGAAAGAATCAAAATTATGGTCTTTACATATATTTTCAGGGGCAATTCTTTTAATTCTCCTGGGAATACACATGGTAATAATGCACTTTGATAAAATCCTCCATCTGGGAGATTCCCTTGCATGGCAATCTGTTTTAACCAGGATGCAATCCACTGCCCACACAGTTATTTATCTATTACTCCTTCTATTTGCAGTATACCACGGCCTATATGGAGTAAGATCCCTCATTTTTGAACTAAATCTCTCAAAAAAGGGTAGGGGAGTTGTCTCATTTATCGTGGTAATTGTTGGACTGTTTGCTCTCATTTATGGTGCATACACAATAATAACCGGTCATATGGCTAAGTTAAGTTAGTGGAGGTGGTGAAAATGGCTGAAAAAAATTTAGAGTCAAAATTTGAAACACATTTAAAGGACGTAACTTTTAAAGTATTAAGATATAGTGGGGAGGGAGACAGCACTAAGTTTGAGGAATACAAAGTCCCTGTTATAGGTGGAATGACAGTACTTGAAGGGTTAATCTATATAAAGGAAAATCTTGACAATACTCTTAGTTGGAGGGCATCCTGCAGAATGGGGATTTGTGGATCCTGTGGAATGTTTATAAATAATTTCCCCATGCTTGCCTGCCAAACACAGATAATGGATCTAAATTCTGACGTAATAGAAATAAAACCAATGCCCAATTACCCCATAATAAAAGATCTTGTACCTGATCTCACCAAGTTAATAGAAAAACACAAAAGCATAAAACCCTATATTTTAAGAAATGACAACGCTCCAGAAGAAATTGAAGGAGAATTTTATCAGGGTGTAGAAGAACTTGAAAGATATGAACAGTTTACATTTTGTATAAAATGTGGAATATGTCTCGCTGCATGTCCCACAGTTGCAACAGCGGAAGAATTTACAGGCCCCCAGGCACTTGCACAGGCTTATAGGTATTCTGTAGATACAAGAGATCAGGGTTTTGATGAAAGAAAAGAGGTTGTGGATAATCCTCTTGGTGTTTTTAGATGCCACTTTGCAGGATCCTGTAGTGAAGCATGTCCAAAGGGAGTTGATCCTGCACTTGCAATTCAGTTGCTGAAAAAAGCAATAGTAAAAGATTCCCTTTTCGGGAAAAAACTTGTACACGACACAAAGATTTTACCAATTAAGCAGGAAAATCCCAAGAAAAAGGATAATATCCCTCCTGCACCCCCAAAAAGCGTGGAATAAATTTAAAGGCGACCAAATAGGTCGTCTTCTTTTTTCTATCCATGAAAGAACTAAAAGAGATACCATCAATTAACAATTTACTTGAAAGTATAAAACTCATTCCAGAGTTTTCAATTTATAAAAGGGACTTCCTGAAAATATGGCTGAATGAAATTTTAGAAAAAATCAGAGCAAAAATAAAAGATGGTTATTTTAAAAACTATGACAGGAAAAAATTTAAGGAATATATTTTTTCACAACTTAGCAGGAAAATAGAAGAAATCGAAAATTATGGAATAAAAAGGGTTATAAATGGAACAGGTGTAATTATTCATACAAACCTTGGGAGATCTCCACTTAACCAGAAACTTTTGGAAAAAATATCTCAAACCCTTTACTCATACAGTAATCTTGAATTTGATCTCAAAAGAGGGAAAAGGGGGCACAGGGATAATAACCTTTCTGAAATAATAAAAAAACTTATGATAGTAGAAGATGCGCTTGTGGTCAATAATAATGCTGCTGCAGTATTTTTAATTTTAAATACCTTCGCAAAGGGAAAAGAAGTTCTGGTATCAAGAAGTGAACTTGTGGAAATTGGAGGATCCTTTAGAATTCCAGAGATAATGAAGGAAAGTGGTGCCGTATTGAAGGAAGTGGGAACAACCAATAAGACAAAGGTTGAAGACTATGAAGAAAACATATCTGAAAAAACAGCAATGATACTGAAGGTTCATAGGAGCAATTTCTATATTTCTGGATTTACCCACTTTCCAGAAACTGAAGAACTAATAAAAGTTGCCAGAAAACACAACTTAATCTTTTATGAAGACGCAGGTAGTGGTCTTTTATTTAAAGATTATCTACACAATAACACTGAAGAACCTATAATTTCTGAAGAAATTAAAAAAGGTGTTGACATTATATCCTTTAGTGGAGACAAATTAATGGGAGGTCCACAGGCTGGAATAATTCTCGGCAAAGAAAATCTCCTCAAAAAACTTAAGAAAAATCAACTAATGAGAATTCTAAGAGTGGATAAAATTACCTATTTCTTACTTTCCGAAGTATTAAAGGAATACTTCAAAGATGACTACCCTTTACTTTTTAAAATTATTTCCCAGGATTATGGGTCCCTTGAAAAAAGGTGCAGGAAGATCGTAAGGACAATTAAAAAACAGTTTCCTTCTATCCCCATCTCAATTGAGAAAAGTTACTCAATGATAGGTGGTGGTTCGACTCCCGGAGAACTCATTGAATCTCCCAACATAGTATTAGCCGTTGAGCAACCTGAAAAAATAGCCAAAAAATTGAGAGAAAACAAACCCCCTATTATTGTAAGAATTGAAAAAAAAGCAATTAAAATAGATCTAAGAACTGTATTTCCCATTGAAGAAAAAGAACTTGTCATTGGATTAAAAAATACATTAGAATAGGTATATGAGGAAATTTAAATATCTCTCCATCTTTTTTTTTGTGGTATCTTTTATTTTACTTTTTTTTCTTTACAACACAGTAAACACTATAAAAGAAAAGGAAATAGAAAAAAGTAAAGAAACACTCATAAAAAATACAACAGATTTCACCAACCTTTTCAAAGACTTTTTAATATCCAGCGCCGAAAAGGCAGCAGAATTTTCAACTAAACTTTTGAAACTTAAGGAAAAGAAAGAAGAAATAGCTGCGGTTAAAACACTATATACTTATAACAAAAACATCTATTCCATCCAGATTTATAGCAACAATAAAAAATTGGAATTCTACTACCCCCCAAATTCTATCCCAAAGAGTTCAAAAGTAGATGAACTTCCAAGGTTTAAAAGACTTATCAACAACGCAATATTTGAAAAAAAATTAATTTTTACTACAATTTTTGATCTTCTGGAAGGTGGTAAAGCCTTTGGAATTTTTGTCCCACTATTTAGAAAAGGAGAATTTATTAAGGGAGTATTTATAATATACAAACTTCCTTACACTTTAGAAAAACTCAAAAAAAATACCATGTCCTTTTTTGATTTTAATTACGCAATTATTGGAGATAACTACAATATCCTATACTCCAGCAACTTGAATTATGTAACTTCCTTTCCAGAAACAAAAATTACATCTGAAAAATGTTTAAAATGCCATATAAACATGAAAAACTTTGAAGATATTTTTTTAAAAGATGAAAAGTTCTGGATAGATCAATTTGTTGACTCTTCTCAATCCATGTTTTTCTCAAAACAGATCAAAATTTACAATAGGAATTGGGTGTTAATTACCGCAGTTAAATTAGATATATTTAAAAAGACATGGGATAAAATTTTCCTCATAATTATTTATATATCCATATCTATTTTTGTAATATTCATATCTTTTATAGTTCTAATCCTTCTTTTGGAAAAGGAGATTGAGAAACATGAAAGAGAAAACAAATTCCTGAAAAAAGAAATAGAGAAAAAAAGGCAAAATTACATATTCAACGAAATAACAAACATCATGGAATCTGGAAACACAGGTTTTTTCCTCCATAACGGTACAGACTTTGTATACATAAACCCCAAATTAAAATCCATGTTCAACATTTCAAATGAAGCAGAATTTATCAAAAAAATCCCCTTAAAGGATCGTAAAATTTTTGAAAATTTTTTAAACATGGAAAAACTATTTGAAAATTTCGAAAACTCAATCACCATTGAAGTAGAAAAGGGCATAAATAATATAAATTTCTATGAAATAAATTTTTACCCCATATTTATAGAAGGTGAAAGATTTATTGCTGGCGCCGTAAAGGATATAACAGAACAGAGAAAGCTCTATAATCAACTTCAAAAAGAATCAATTTATCACTTCCACTTACTCAAAATTATTAAATCCATAACTGAAAAATTAGACATTGAATATTTCCTTACAAATGTATCCTTAGAAATATCAAAGGCATTAACCATAAGTGAGGGTTATATTTTTTCAATATCCGACAGGAAAATCTTCCCCTTTTCAGAGACAAAAAAGGAGGCATTTACATCCTTTTCCATAGAAGAATTTGACTTACTAACTTTAAAAACAGCTGAAAAACAAAAGGCTGTTTTATACACTAAAATGAGTGAATTAATTCCATGGGAAATCTCAAAAATTATGCGAGATAAAAAAATCCAAAATCTTGCAATAATCCCTATATTTAGGGATACAACACCCACATATGCAATAATCATTGTAAACAAAAATCCCATGGAAATATGGGGAGAAAGTGAACTAAAATTTCTCCAAAACATAGGAAATATATCTGAAATTTTTCTAAAAATACTTTTCAGGGAGATCGACGGTTCTGGGCCTGCTTACTCACTCATTTTTCACGAACTTTTGACATTTCTTCCCTGTGGAATTGTCATTTTTGATAGAAGGAACAGGGAAATTATCTTTAGCAATCAAAGGGCATGGGACTATCTTGAAGAGGATGCTGAAAATATTGATTTTTTCATGAGGTTAATTGAAGAAGTTAATGAAAGTGACCTTTCAAATGAGTTTCTAAGATTGAAAATGATTACCCATAAAAAGAGAAATCTAACAATAAATGTTGCTATACTTGAAGGTAAAAACCCTTACTACATTTTTTTAATTGAAGAAAATAAGGAGGCATAATGGGAAAAAAATTTTCTACTTTTTTGATTTTTACTTTTATGTTGATACCTTTTCTTTTCTCCCAAAAACATCCCATAACTTTTAATGATTTTTATTCCATTGCGCGAATCAAGAATTTTGATCTATCTCCCAACGGTAAACTAATTGTCTACACAGTTAAAAAACCATTAATAGAAGAGAACAGTTATAGATATTCCATACACCTATACAACATCTCAGAAAGAAAGGATAAAATTCTAATATCAAGCGAAAACAGCAACAATTTTAATCCCATATTTTCACCCTGTGGTAAAAAAATTGCCTTTCTCTCAGATAGATCAGACAAGGTTCAAATATATCTTATGGACCTTAAAAGTAAAAATACAACACGTATAACAGATTTTCCAATGGATGTGAACTCTTTCATTTTCTCCCCTGATGGAAAATATATATATTTTTCTTCTTTAGTGTATAGAAACTGCGAAACACTTAAGGATATTAAACATCATATAGATGAAAAAAAGAAAATAAAAACCACAGCAAAAATTATAACATCTCTCATGTACCGATATTGGAACATGTGGATTAATGATAAAATTAGCCATATATTCAAAGTTGATTTAACAAGTGGCAAAATTGATACTGTAGTTGGTGGAAATTACTGGTCTCCTCCAATTGATCTTGGTTCCCTTCATGATTTTGTTGTATCTCCAAGTGGGAAAGAACTTGCCTTTACATCAAGCCCCCTCAAAAATAAAGCCACCAGCACAAATAATGATATTTATTTACTCAGTCTTGAAAATGGAAACATAAGAAATTTAACGCAAAAGAATAAAGCCTGTGATTCAGCTCCTCTATTTTCACCTGATGGAAAGTACCTTGCATTTCTATCAATGAAAACACCTGGATTTGAAGCGGACAAAAGGGATATTGTTATTTATGACCGTGAAAAAGGAATTTTCACCAATTTGACAGAAAAATTTCCCAACACAATTACAGATTTCATATGGGGAGGTCCTGACACAATTTTTTTCACCTGTCCCGAAAAGGGAAGAAGGCCCATCTATAAACTGGATATAGTAACAAAAAAGGTAGAATACATTTATCCTTCCCACTTTAATAGGGGTTTAAAATATGATGTAAATAATAATCTCATTTATTTCATGCAGGAATCCATAAACCATCCCATTGACATATACAGAATTGATCCATCAAATAAGAAGTTAACTCAACTTACCCACATAAATGAAAAAATACTTGAAAGTCTAAATCTTACTCCACTACATGAATTTTACTTTGAAGGGGCAAGTGGAGACAAAGTTCACGCCCTCTACATATATCCTCCCAACTTCAAAAAAGGTAAAAAATACCCTGTGGTTTTCTTAATACATGGAGGCCCCCAGGGAGATTTTTCCGACGAATTTCACTACAGATGGAACGCCCAGATGTTTGCATCTCCCGGTTTTATCATCGTAATGATTAATTTTCATGGAAGTGTAGGGTATGGACAAAAATTTACAAACAGCGTAAGCAAACATTGGGGAGGAGCACCCTACGAAGACATAATCAAAGGGGTAAAATTTTTTCTTAAAAACCATCCAGAGGCAAACGAAGATAAGATAGGGGCAGCCGGTGCATCCTACGGAGGCTTTATGATAAACTGGATTGAAGGACATACAAAAATCTTTAAATGCCTTGTTTCTCACGATGGCCCCTTTGACCAGAGAAGTATGTTCGGTGCAACCGAAGAACTCTGGTTTCCCATATGGGAATTCAATGGTACACCATGGAAGAGGGGAAACTTTTATGAAATATACTCTCCTTCACTCTATGTCAATAATTTTAGGACACCAATGCTGGTTATCCATTCAGAAAAGGACTATAGGGTACCCGTAACTCAAGGATTTCAACTCTTTACAGCACTTCAAATAAAAGGTGTACCATCTAAGTTGCTCTACTTTTCAGATGAAGACCACTTCGTACAAAAACCCCAAAATGCGAGAATCTGGTGGAATGAAGTTTTGGGTTGGCTAAAAAAATACCTATCAAAATAGCAATTTAATTCACCGGGGGAAGGTTCACAAAAAATCTACTTCCCCCAAACCTTTTCTGATTATCTCAGGTTCATCACTGGTTAAGTCAATTACTGTAGTCTCATCTGTGTATAGTTTACCTCCATCTACAACACAGTCAACTCTATTTCCAAAAAACTTTTTCAACTCTTCAGGATCCAGTACATCTTCATCCACTATTGAAGATATGGAAGTTGACAAAAGTGGACAACCAAGTTTTTTAACAATATCTAAAGCAATTTCTTTATCAGGTATTCTTATACCCACAGTACGCCTTCTTGTAAGCATTACTTTTGGAACAACCTTTGTGGCCTCAAGAATAAAGGTATAGGGACCCGGCGTTAATCTCCTTATTAATTTAAAGGCCCTGTTTGAAATAAGTGCATATTCACTTGCCATGCTTATATCACTACATATCAAGCTCATTGGTTTAAATTTATCAGCCCTCTTCAATTTATACAATTTATTAATGGCCTTTTTCTCCATAACTGAACAACTCAAAGAATACATGGAATCAGTAGGCAGTAAAATAACTCCCCCCTTTTTTAATATATTTACAACATAGTCCAGGAAAGATCCTCTTATGGAATCGTCATTGTATGAATAATCAAAATTAGAAGACATATCTTCCTCCTCAAGGCAATAATACCTTTATGGTATCACTTTCCATGGAAACCTCAATGGGTAATTTACCTCCATTTTCTCCATCAATTTGAAAAAGAACTGTGCTTTTATGATCGATTGGATATATTCTGCATCTTTCAAGTTCAAATATCTTCACATCTTCCAATCTATCAAGTTTCCCTCTTAAAAGATAGTAAAAATATACAATTCCACGAGATTTCTTTTCCCAATCAAAGGAACAAACACATAATTTCCTATCTTTTAACTCAAAATCTTTACAAATTCTAAATTTTCCTGCATACATGGAAACATTACTTATTATGCAAAATTTTGACAAAATTCCTCCACCATTAAAATCCACCTTAAATTGAGGGAAATCGTAGTCTCTCAATGTTTTCAAACTACTTTTAAAGAAGAAAAATTTATTAAAAATACCCTTTCTCTTTTTTGTTCTCTTAACAACCTCAGCATCAAATCCAACACCGGCCATGAGAAGAAAATAGATACTTTTAGATTCATATTTTACCTTTCCCACCGGAAATGTCTCAACATTAAAACCCTCCACACATTTAACTATTTCCTCAATTTTTCTCAACTTTAAATTCAATACATTGCCAAATATATTTGCAGTACCCCGAGGAACTACAACTAATGGTTTTTCTTGATTTACCAATCTTTGTAAGGCACTATTAATGGTTCCATCCCCTCCTATAACCATAAATATATCTGTTCTATCATAAAACTCATTACAAATGTCAAAGGCACCTTCAACTTCACTTGTGGGGTGTGGAAGAACTTCAAAATTTTTTTCCTCAAAGGCCCTACAAAGTTCCTGTATCCACTTTAACTTTACACCCTTTCCAGCCATTGGATTGTAAATTAAAAGTATACTTTTTTTAATTTCCGTCACTTTTCTCCCTTTCTTTTATCACATTTAAAAGTAAATTTCTCAATCTCTTCTCATCCGGATACTTCTCAATTGATTCTTTTAGCAAAGCCTCGCACTCCTGGAATCTTCCACTTTTTAATAACAGAAAAGACCTCTTAAAAATTTCCTTTAAATCACTTTCCTTTTCCCTATTTTTAATTTCCTCTTCAATTTTTTTTAGCAAATTTACAAGTACCTCTTCTTCGGGATACCTTTCCAATGCTCCTTCTATCAGCACCAAGGCACTTTTGAAATCTTTCACTTTAAGTAAATCTCTGGCAAGAGAAATTTTATTTCTTAAGTACAACTCCTTCTCATATTTTTCTTTTTTTTCAATGAAAATTCTCTGCAAATTTAAAAATCTTTCAGAATCTGCCCAACCATCCCTTAAACCATCCAGTATTTCGCCAGCCTTTCTAAAATCCTTTTTTTCAAGGAAAATGTAAAATAATTTCTCTTTTTTATTAAAAAAATTAACTTTCTTTTTAAATTCAATCTCATCTTTAAATTGTTTTATTTCAGATTTACTAATCAAATCCAAATTTTTTTCAATAACTTTTTCGGCTTCGGAAAAAGATCCACTTGAAATTAAAGACTCTATTTCCTTTTTAATAAGTTCTTTTGAACAGAATAAAAAAACCTTTTTTTTATATTCCTCATTTTCGTCCAACTTTTCAAGAACCTTAAATATATCCCTACCCATATCTCCAGCCTTCTGATACCTATCATTCTTATCAACACTTAAGGCTTTATAAACAATATTTTCTATCTCCTCGGGACAATCAGGCTTACATACCTTAATTGGTTTAAAATCTCCCTCAACTATCTTTTTTATTATATTTATTAAATTTTCCCCTTCGAAAGGTCTTCTGTAAGTTAAAGTCTCATAAAAAACAGCCCCAAGTGAAAATATATCTGACCTACCATCTATTTCTTCACCATTTACCTGTTCAGGAGACATATAATAAGGTGTTCCTACTGATACACCATCTTTTGTAAGAGAAAGATTTCCCATTCTGGCAATTCCGAAATCCACAATTTTGGCCACCCCATCTTCTAAAACCATTATATTACCAGGTTTTACATCCCTATGAACAATCCCATTTATGTGGGCATAATCAAGAGCCATTGCGCACTGATAAATTATTGAAAGGGTAAAATTTAAATCATTCAATTTCTTTTTCTTTATCAAATCAAAAAGAGAGTTTCCTTCCAAAAATTCCATCACTATATATGGTACACCATTTTCTTCTCCCATATCGTATATTGTGACTATATTGGGGTGTCTTAATCTGCCCGCTGCCTGAGCCTCTCTATAAAATCTTTTAATTAACGTGGGCTCTTCCTCATAATTTCCAGATAATACCTTTATGGCGACATATCTTTTAATAATGGGATCATAGGCACGATAAACACACCCCATAGCCCCTTTGCCAATGATACCTTTAACAATATATTTACCTATCTTATCTTTTTCCAAAACTGACTAAAAACCTCCCCTGAGTGCTTTATATTTTTTGTGGATATGATAATTATAGGTGGTAACAACAAGATCAAGAGGTATTATATAATCAACTTCAACTGTGATATTATTTCTATACATATTTATCCTTATATTTCTTTTTGTAACCGGCTGGTTGTTTTCCTTTGCAAGTTCAATTATCTTATTCTCTATTCTTCTTTTCGACCAGAAAAAGGCACCCGCCTTATTGGTTACCTCTTCAAGGTCATTCTGAAATTGCATGGCATTCATATAAGTGGGACCTGCTTTATATAAAACAGCAATCACAAAAACAAATAACACCAAAAAAATCAGACACCCTGCTTTTCCTTCTCCTTTTTTATTTACTTTCATTTTCAACCTCCAAAAATATATTAAACTCTATATTTTTCAGTATCTTTCAAAATCCATTTCTGAACAAGTTCATGGACCCTACTTTCATCCACCAGAAAATTTTCTCTACTTTTTTCAAAATCCTCCCTTATTCTACTAATCGTGATGGCAGCAGCCACAGATATATTCAAACTTTCAGAAAAACCAAACATTGGAATCCAGAAAAAACCATCGGAATATTTCAACATACCTTCAGATACACCATTTTTCTCATTACCAAAAACAAGGGCTAATTTTCCATTAAATTTCACTAATTCATAATGGGGAACACTATCTTCTCTCCTGCAGGAAGAAAATATCTTAAATCCCAAATCCTTTAATTTAAAAACACACTCCTCAACACTCTTAAAAAAGAATATATCAAGCCACTTATGAGAACTAATTGTTATTTTAGGATTATACTTAAAAGAAAAGCCAGCAGGCATCACTATAAATACATTTTGAATTCCAAAGGCATCACAACTTCTCAAAACAGCATTGACATTATGTGAATCGTATATATTTTCAAGGACAACCACAATTTCATCTGTTCTTTTACATGCTACTTCCCTGAATCTTTCTATTCTATTCTCGGTAAGAAGTTCTGACCAATCAATTTCTTTCATAAGTACTTAAAGCGTCATCCAATTTTGTAAAACTAAAGGGTATCACACTTTTCAGCTTTTTAGTACTTAAAGAGCCATCGGGAACTCTTTTGGGTTTAGAATTATATCCCTTTATGGAAGCGGGTTCAATTAAGGAAAGATCCAGATTAAATTTTTCGGCAACTCTTTTCCCAAATTCATATCTGGACATCTTTTCAGGACCTCCCACATGAAAAAGTCCCTCTATTTCCTTTTCACAAAAATATGCCATTATTTTAACAAGATCCTCAATAAATAGAAAAGTTCTAAATTCATCCATAAAAAGTTTAATCTTTTTCCCTTCAACAAGATAATTTATTATCTTCTCATCTGCTCCCCTATTTTCACACCAACTTTTTCCGTAAATCAAAGAAGACCTTAAAATGGAAAATCTCGGAGAAATTTGGAAAATCAAATCTTCGGCTTCTTTCTTAGTTTCACCATAAACATTTATGGGATTTGTCTTATCTTCTTCAACATACCATCCCTTTTCTCCATCAAACACAAGATCAGTGGAAATAAAAAGGAGGTATGAACTATTATTTTTAGCGTATTCTGTAAAATACTTTGTGGCAAGAGTATTGGTAAGCCATGCCTCTTCAGGATTCTTTTCACAATAAGTTGTAGAAGTTAAAGCCGCTGTATGTACAATGATATCAGGTGAAATTTCTTTCAAAAACTTTATGACTTCAGATCTTTTTTTAATATCTATTGAAAAGGTATTTTTTAAATTTACCTTTGTCTTATTAAAAAAACCATATAACTCAAAATCATTTTTCTCAGATAAAAGTTCATAAAACCTATAACCTACAAATCCACTAACACCTGTAATCAATATTTTTTTCATTACACCTCACCACACAGATTTTTTTAATCTCCATCCAGTAAATCACCCAGGCCACCTAAAATTGAACCTTCACCTTTTCTGCTACCTCCAGCAGATGGTGCATGGGTATAAATCCTGTCGGCAAGTCTGCTAAAGGGCAGAGATTGTAAATAAACTTTTCCTGGACCGGTAACTGTGGCAAAAAATAGTCCTTCACCTCCAAAAACTGCTGTTTTAATGCCTCCAACAAATTGGACATCATAAGTAATGGTGGGATCGAAAGCCACAATACATCCAGTATCAACCTTAAGGGTTTCTCCAGGAGAGAGATCTAATTCTATAATAGTGCCACATGCATGTATAAATACCAGGCCATCACCTTCCAACTTTTCCATTATGAACCCTTCACCACCAAAAAATCCAGCACCTATTCTTTTATTGAAAGCAATTCCTATTGAAGTCCCATAAGCTGCACACAAAAAGGCATCCTTTTGACAGATAATAGTACCACCTATTTTACCGAGGTCCACAGGAATTATTTTCCCGGGATATGGAGCCCCAAAAGAAACTGACTCCTTTTTAGTACCCACATTTGTAAAAACAGTCATAAATAAACTTTCCCCTGTGATTACTCGCTTTCCGGCGTCCAACAGCTTTCCCATAAAACCCTTATTTTGATTCTTTGAAGATCCATCTCCAAATATTGTATCCATCTGGATATCAGAAGGCATAAACATCATCGCACCAGCCTCAGCCACCACCTTTTCCCCTGGATCGAGTATAATTTCCACAAATTGCATGTCATGTCCATGTATCTTATATTCAATTTCATGGCACATCTTACCAGCTGGAGTTGGCGGAACAGGAGGAACTTCTACCCTTGAAGGAGTACTTTCAATTTCCATCTTAAACTCATCAATATCTTTTAAAGACTTCCAGTTATCCATTCCCTGTTTGAAAAGATATGTATCTTTATCTATCACACCACCTGATAACTTGCTTAAAATTTCCTCTCTGGAAAATGGGCCATCTGATTTACCGTTAACCGCTATATACCATATTTTTTCACTCATACAAAACCTCCCTTAATAACTCAACTTTACATATTTTTTTCTTGCATTAACAAGAAGATTTCGAGCCCTGGGAAAAAGATTCAGCGCCTTCTGAAACACATCATCTGCCTTTATTCTTTCCCTATAACCAGAAACAATTCCAAACAGAAAAGTGTACAACTCACCCTTTAATTGTATCAAAATATAATCCCTATTATCTTCAAAATCCTTATTAGAAAATGGAATATCAAGAGTTTTTATGAAACTTTTAAAAGCGGATAATAACTTCTCATCACCGATTGTGAGATGTGATTCTTTACTCTTTTTGAATAATCCTTTAAGTTCAGGAAACTTTCCACTCTGAGCAGCCCTGATAAATTTAAAATAGGCATCACTTGAATAGAGTTCTATTTGAAAGGCATTCATCTTTTTAGATTTAATAACAACATCCGGAGTAATTCCACCACCTCCATAAACGACCCTACCCTCTAAAGTGTGAAAAATCTTTGATTTTTCAGGTTTTTGAAGCTTTCTGAGCCTTTTATTATAGTAGTCATAAACAGATCCATTATAGGGTCTTTGAATCAATCTTCCACTTGGAAGATAATATCTCCCGGTGGTAATTGCAAGGGCAGAACCATCATTTAAATTATAAACAGACTGAACAAGCCCCTTGCCAAAACTTCTCTCCCCCACTATCAAAGCACGATCGTTGTCCTGTAAAGCTCCAGAAACTATTTCAGAAGCACTCGCACTGCCATTATTTATTAAAATTATAAGGGGAAGGGTTATATTCCCCGTCCTCTCAGCATAATAGATATCAGAAACCACTCCACCTCTCCCTTTAACCGAAACTATCTCTGCCCCTTTCGGCAAAAAGGATTCAGAAACCTTAATGGCCATATTTAAATATCCACCTGGATTTCCCCTGAGATCAAGAACCAAACCTTTTAAAGTATTGACATTTAACTTCGCAAAAGCCTTTTCGAGTTCGTCATAGGTTGTAGATGCAAAACGATCTATTTTGATATACCCTATATCATTTTTTAATCTAAAACTATAATTAATAGTGTATGTCTTTATTTCAGCCCTTTCAACATCTATCTCCAGAGGCTTTTCAACTCCAGGTCTCTTCACTGTGATATGTACCTTAGTCCCAGCAGGTCCCTTTAACCTGGAAATCACCTCATCAAGTGTCCAATCATCTATACTTTCCCCATTTACCTTAAAAATCACATCACCAGCCTGAAGACCAGCCCTAAAAGCAGGAGTATCCGGAAAAGGTGGTTCAACAATTATAATCCTTCCAGAATCTCTGGAAACTTGTCTAATTCTAATTCCAAGCCCATAATATCTACCCTCATTTTCTTCCATAATTTTTTTATACTCTTTGGGATCAAAGAAGTTGCAGTGGGGATCAAGAACAAGAAGCATTTTTTCAATGGATTTATAAATAAGTTCATTTCCTTCCATCTTTTCACCACTGTATCCCTCAACTACACTCAGTGTCTCACTAAACTTCCTGAAATTACCATTTTCTTCCTCATATTTCCCATTGTCCTTTTCAACAACTCCAGATATGGTTCCCCCAAAAAGCGCTCCAATTAACAAAAAAATCAATATAAAAATCACATCTTTTATCTTCATCCTAAAACTATCCCCTAAAGAAAATCTGTTAAGAAATATTAATAATACCATATTTGAGGCAAAGTTTAAAATCCTAATTAAATCAAAACAAAATCAATCCTTTCTTAAAATAGAGGCAAAAAAACCTATTCCATCTATCACCATTGGAAAAGAATTGTACTTATCTACAAGTTTATAACTAAAACCCTTTTTTAAAAATTCTTCCACCATATCATCATTCTCATCCCTCAGCAGGGAACACGTTGAATAAATTAAACATCCCCCCCTTTTAACCCAGGATGATGCTTCTTCTAAAAATTTGAATTGAATCTTTTTCATCTCATCTATCTTAGATTCATCAACTCTCAAAAACACTTCAGGATTTTTTCTATAAGTACCGGTGGAAGTACATGGAACATCTAAAAAAACCAGATCAAATTTCTCTCTTAAAAACCTTAGATTTCCACAGTCTCCAGAAATTAGATATATATTTTTAAATTCCAACATATCTATTCTTCTTTTCATAACCATAAGCCTTTCAAAACTTTTATCAACAGCGAAAATGGCATGTGGATTAAATCTAATATTAATCTGAAAACTTTTGCCACCAGGAGCAGCACATAAATCAAGTACCTTTTTAAACTTAAGTTCTAAGTTCTTAAAAAAATTGTAAATGGATATATCCTGCAAAAACAAAAAACCTTTCTCAATTAGAGGTTTTATTACCTTTACATCCTTAAAGGCAAATAAATCATCTTCAATTTCAATATAATCAATTTCCTTTCTTTTTAAAACCTCAGTTAAATTCGACCTTTTAACCTTTGATTTATTTACAACTCCATAATATATGGGCGGATTAAATGCCTTTGAAAAGAATCTTTCAATTTCCACCTTATCATATGATTTCAAAAGTCTTTCAAGCAAAAATTGTGGAATATTGAGTCTGATGGAAAATTTAATATTTTCATCTTCACAATTTTTATCCAAAAAGGAAAAAATATCCTCAATTTCTGCAATCTTTCTCAAAATTCCATTTACATAATTTATGATGTACTTTTTACCCTTAAATTTTCCCTTTGCAATTTCTACCGCCTCATTTAAAATCGCATAAGCAGGGATTCTCTCACTAAAAAAAATCTGAAAAACTGAAATCCTTAAGAGAGATAATATGAAAGGGTTTATCTTTTTAAAGGAAAAGTTAGACACCTTTTTAATTAAAAAATCTATCAACAAAATTCTCTTTAAGGTTCCCATAACAAGGAAGTGGCAAAAATCTCTATCCTGGGGGGAAAGTTTAACAAAATCCCCCTGAAATAAAAAGTCATCAAAAATTTTATCATTAAAGGTTATTTCTTCTAAAATCCTGACAGCCACATACCTTGGATTGTTCGACTTAAATGAATCTTTCCCCATCTTTTATCCTAAAACCATTTATAAAATCCCTGCCGGTTAAAATCCTTTTACCTGGAAATTGCAGTTCAAGTATCTCAAGTGATTTACCATTTCCACAACACACATGGAGTTTTTTTCCAAATATAAAAATCTCACCACTTTCTCTATTTTCACAATTAACACCACTCCTTTTCGTTCTATAAATCTTACACACCCTTTTTCTAAACTTAGTCTCTGCTATTGGCCATGGATTAAGCCCTCTGACAAAGTTGTGAATTTCAACATCACTTCTACTCCAATTAATTTTTGCCATTTTTCTATCAATTTGAGGTGCATAACTTACAGATTCTTCATCTTGCGGAATTTTTACTATCTTTTCACCTCTTTCAACCCTTTTCAAAAATTCAACAAGCAATTTACCTCCTATTTTTGAAAGTCTTTCAGATAGCTCCCCTGCTGTTTCATCCTCCCTAATTTTCACTCTTTCCTGAAGCAAAATGTCACCGGCATCAAGTTCCTTTACCATCTCCATAATGGTTACACCTGTTTCCAGATCTCCATTTATTATCGCCCAGTTAATTGGGGCTGCACCCCTATACTTTGGAAGTAAAGAAGGATGAACATTTAAAGGCATAAAGCGGGGAAGTGATAAGAGCCACTGTGGTAAAATCTTCCCGTATGCGGCCGTAACAATAAAGTCAATCTCAAGGTTTGAGAAAATCTCACCCACAACACTTTTTTTAAGTGTAACAGGTTGAAACACTTTAATACCAATTTTTTCCGCAAATTCCTTCAAAGGAGGTGGCATTAATTTCCTACCCCTTTTTGCCGGCTTATCGGGTTGAGTTACAACTCCCACTATCTGATAATCTTTCTCAAGTAGAGCCTTCAAAGGAAAAATCGCAAATTGAGGACTGCCCATATATAATATCTTCAAAATTTACTCCTACCTTTTTTCATAAAGAAAATTATATTATAATTTTACCTTAAATAAAGGTTTTATAAATGAAAATAATTCTTGGGATTGATTTTGGATTAAAAAAAATAGGAATTGCAAGATCAGATCTTCGTGGAATAACTCCAAGACCTCTTTTTGCAATTCCCCGGGAAAAATTCGATGAAAAAATTGAAGAAATCAAAAAAGAGGGTTGGGAAATAACTTCTTTTGTAATAGGATACCCACTAAATGTAGACGGATCTCCAGGGGAAATAATTTTAAAAGTAGAGGAATTTGTAAAATCACATCTCATTAAATACGCCCTTCCAATTTATGGTGTAGATGAAAGATACTCTTCAATAGAAGCAGAAGAATTTTTAAAAAAATGGCCTCAAATAAGAAAAAGACATGATGACAATTCTATTGCTGCTGTGGTTATTTTAAAAAGATTTTTAAGTTCAGATAAAAAATATATATTGAAAAAGTGGAATTGAGAGTGAAATTAAAGACCTTTTTGATAAAAATTTTAATTGTCCTGACTTTAATGGTAATTTTTATCCTAAACTTACCTTTTAAAAGGAATAACAAATACACTTTAATTTCTATTAACAGAGGGGAAAATGCAAAGGAAATAGCAATAAAGTTAAAAGATAGAGGTATCATATTAAATGAAGTCCTGTTTTATATTTATCTAAAACTTTCCGGTAGTGAAAAAAAATTAAAGAGTGGGACATATATATTTAAAAGACCCCTTACAATGATTCAGGTAAAAAATTTACTGGAGAAAGGAGGTAATTTTTTCGTAAAAATTACCATAAAAGAGGGAGAAAATTTTTTCGAAATTGCTCAAAAGGTAAGCTCAATAAAATATTTAAGAGCCAAAGATTTTAAAAAATACTATTCCCATACAGAATTTTTAAAAGGTATAACAAACGAAGCCAAAAACCTTGAAGGGTATTTATTTCCGGATACCTATAAATTTTCCACTGAAGTTACATCAATTACGCTTATAAAAACAATGGTAGAAAACTTTAAGAAAAGGGTTTTACCAGTAATAAAAAACCGTACCAATAAAAAACTTTCTCTACACCAGATAGTAACCCTGGCATCCCTGATTGAAAAGGAAACACCTCTACTGTCAGAGAAGAGAATCATAAGTTCAATTTTTTACAATAGATTAGAAAAGGGTATGAGACTCCAATGCGATCCCACAGTAATTTATGCAAAAATACTTGCTGGATTAAAGAATGAAAAGAAAATCTTCAAAAGAGATTTAAAAATTAACTCCCCCTACAACACCTATTTCATAAAAGGCCTTCCACCAGGGCCAATATGCAACCCAGGCTTAGGCTCAATAATAGCAGCCTGCAATCCTGCAAAAACAAATTACCTTTATTTTGTCTCAAAAAACAATGGACATCACTTTTTCTCAAGTAATCTAAGGGAACACATAAAAGCAGTTAATAAATATCAAAGAAAACGGAAGAAACAAGATTACTGAGTAGCGTAGTATTAGAGTGTTAGGGGGCAAATAGGAAATAAATAAAAAACTTTTTGAATTTGGTGTCAGGCAAAATTAGATTACTTAATAGATCTTATTTACTAAACACAAAATTCCTTTAACTCTCAAATTAAAGAATTACATTGGGAAGTTTGAAATTCTTTTTGTAATAGACATTTCTTCTCTCATCTGAATAGGGGTATTATCACCTTATCAAAATTTAAGTTGAGAGATCACTATTTACTTTTTCTTTTTCATCTTGCTCAACACTTTTTTTCTAAATTTTTCTTCCTTTTTCTTTTGCTTTTGTTCATCCAGAGCTGCCCCAACCTTTTTAAAGCACTCGGGACAATAAGTTCTAACAACATAAGTATTCTTGGTTATATATGTTTTATCAAACGGGACCCATCTTGTGAGAAGTTTTATCCTGTTGCAGATCTTACAAACATGCACCGCAGTATATACTGGATGTTGCACAACATTTAACTTATCGCTCATCTTTTACTTCCTGCCATAAATTTTCAAGTTGCTCAATATCCAAATTCTTTAATTCAAATCCTCTTTTTTCTGCTAAAGATTCAAGTTTTTTAAATCTCTTAATAAATTTTTTATTTCCCCTTTTAAAAAGGGTTTCAGGATCTCTTTTTAAGAATCTACAAATATTTACAAGTGTAAAAAAAATATCCCCCACTTCCTCTTCTACCAAATCCCTCTCATTTTCCTCAAGGGCCTTCTTTAATTCAAAAAGTTCCTCTTCCAGTTTCCCCACCACATCTTTAATATCGTTCCAGTCAAAGCCAACCCTATTAACCCTCTCACCTATCTGATAGGCCTCATATACAGATGGAATTGCTTCAGGCAAGCCATCCAATATGGACTCTCTTTTTTCATTTTTCTTTTCTTCTGATTTAATCTCTTCCCACTGTTTAAGGACTTTTTCAGCTGAATCTAACTTTTTATCTCCAAAGACATGGGGATGCCTTCTTATCAATTTTTCACTTATCCCATCAATTACATCATCTAATGTAAACCAACCATTTTCTTTAGCAATCCTGGAATAAAAAACTATCTGCAATAATAAATCTCCAAGTTCTTCTTTTAAATTATCTTTATCCTTCTTATCCACTGCGCTCAACACCTCATAGGCTTCTTCCACAAGCATGGGTTTTAAACTTTCAAGAGTTTGTTCTCTATCCCATGGACAGCCATCAGGAGATCTCAATCGATCCATTATCTCTTCAAGTTTTTTAATTTTACAGGTATTTTCCATTTTCTAAATTGCCCACTATTTTTAAAGATTTTTTTTAACACAAAAAAGAAACTCAATCAATTTTTTTTAACGCCCAACCTATTTTTTCAATATCCTTGACAACATTTTTTTTTAATGTAATATTTCCACTTAGATTCAATAAAGAAGAAAAAGTGTTCAAAGAAAAGTCATCTAAATTACATGAAAAAATAAAAGAATCCAGATCAATCCTAATTACAGGAACAAAAAAAGAGGATGCCGACTCAATATCGGCAGAAATTCTATTAAAAATAATAATTGAACATGAATTCAAGGAAAAAAGAGTGGAAATAGTAAATGAAGAAGATCCTCCTGAGAAATTTAAATTTTTACTTGAAGAGGTTAAAATATTTCCATATGTTAGAAGAAAAAATGAAAAGTATGATCTTGGAATTGTTGTAGACTGCGGTTCAGAAAGAACTGGTAAGGTGAATAATATATATAAAAATTGTGGTTATAAAGTTAAAATTGACCACCATTCCTTTGGAAATGAAGGCAACTATGATCTTGAAATAACTTCAACAAATGTGGGCTCAACCACAGAAATAATTTATCACATAATAAAAAACTGGAACCTTAAATTAAACAAACGATTGGCAAAACTAATATATGCGGGATTAATTGCAGATACAGGATCCTTTCAATATGACCTCACAAAACCTTCTTCTTTAAGGATATGCGCAGAACTACTTGAAACTGGATTTGATTTTACAAAAACTGCTGAAATGATAAATTTAGTAAGAACTTATGAGATGAAAAAACTTTTGGGACTTGTTTTATGTAATATGGCAAAAAGTAAAGGAGGAAATATTATTTATTCATACATCACCAATGAAATGCTTAAAAAAACGGGAGCAACAAATTCAGACATTGGAGACATAATTGATGAACTTTGCTTCATAAAGGATGTGGAAATTTCAATTTTACTCGTTGAAGAGGAAGGCGGTACAAGAGTTTCCATGAGATCAAAAGGAAAAATAAATGTGGGGGAATTCTGTAAAAAATTGATCTCAACAGGGGGAGGTCATCCAAGGGCTGCTGGATGTAAATTAAATATGTCTATCTGGGAAGCAAAGGATTTTCTTTTACAAAAATTGGAAAAAGCCCTTATCTATTAAATTACTCTAATCAATATTTAATTCTTCAACTTTTCTTGCCCTCAACAGCCTTACCAATCCCCTGTAAAAAAGCTTTTCACCTATTATTTTAAAGCCATATGAATCAAGAATATCGCTCCAGTTTCTTTCCACAAAATCTTTTGCAAGGGCACATTCAAGTTTGTTGAAAATTAATCTGGTAAACCATGAAGAACTATCCACATCTCTTTCATTCCAATCGAGGATGTCAAGTTCTCCACCATCTCTCAATATATGGTAAGCATTTTGAATAATTAAAATTCTCTGGTGTTGCTCAAATCCGTGTAATACAAAGGATATAAATACCCTGTCAAACAAAAAACCTTCCCTATATTTTTTAAACCTTTCAGGCAAAGATTGTCCCACTAAAAAATGTCTTGCCTCCATTATTTCATCTATTGACTGTTCAAAAAGAAACACATTGTCATATTTAGAGGCTCTCTTTAAAAATTGCTCCTTCATCTCTTCACCTATATCTACACCTATAATAAATCCATCTTCGCCCACATACTTTCTCATAAGCATCGCATTTCTTCCGGTTCCAGCACCAAAATCTGCTATTTTTTCTCCCTTTGAGATATTCATATACCTTATTGCATCCCTTATAAATTTTGGATAAGTAAAAAAAGTTATCAAATTCATTAAATGATCATAATATCTTGCCTCAAAACCTTTTACTTCTATTTTACTCTTTGCCTGTTTCACAAAAAACTCCCGTACCAAAAAATCCTTTTAAAATTATAATACAAAAGAAATAGAAAAAAAATAATTTTACATATTCACTTTTTTTTCACCTTTTAGTATAATTTTTACATGAACAAAAATAAACTTACTAAAAAACAAAAAGAAATCCTGGACTTCATAAAAAATTTTATAGAAATACATGGATATAGCCCCTCTATGGAAGAAATAAAAGAATATATGGGGGTAAGAGCAGTAAGTGGGATACATAAACATCTCAAAGCTCTTGAAGAAAAGGGATTTATAAGAAAACTTCCCAACAGGGCAAGATCCCTGGAAATAATAGAAGAACCCTCAACACTTCCATTAATACCCCTTAAGGGATATATCACCGCAGGTAAACCACTTGAAGAAGTGGAAATGAATGAATACATGCAGGTCCCTCCAGAATTTATATCAACAGGTGAATACTTCATTTTAAAAGTTAAGGGAGACTCAATGATTGAAGCATATATAAAAGATGGAGACTTTATAGTTGTCAGAAAACAGGAAACAGCAGAAAATGGGCAGATGGTGGTTGCATTGATTGACAATGTGGAAACCACTTTAAAGAAATTTTACAAAAAAAATGGAGAAATAATTTTAAAACCTGAAAATCCAAATTTAAAGCCCCTTCATTTTTCTCCAGATAGAGTAAAAATTCAAGGAATCGTGGTGGGAGTGTTAAGGAAATATTAAAATGAGCTGGATAATCCACATAGATATGGATTCCTTTTATGCAACGGTGGAGAGGGTTTCCAGAAAACTCAAAAGGGAAACACCCATAGGAGTTGGAGGAAAAAATAGAAAGGGAATAATACTTTCTGCCACATACCCTGCAAAGAGAAAAGGGGTAAAAACAGGTATGCTAATACATGAGGCAAAAAGAATATGTCCTCAAATAAAAATTTACCCCCCCGATTTTAAAAAATATGAAGAATATTCAAATCGCTTTATGCAAATACTTCAGAAATACTCACCTCACATACTTAAATACTCTATTGATGAATGTTTCATGGATTTCAGAGGGTGTGAAAAAATATGGGAAAATCCACTTCAAGTTGCCCACAA
>JAMOQF010000105.1 GCA_027064125.1 Acidobacteriota bacterium | reverse complement strand
AATTATACATACATGAAAACACAAAGAGATCTTTTCTTGTGGCGAGATCTCCTGCAAAATCTATCTGCCAATTTTTAAATGCCACAAGTCCCACCCCAAATGTTGCATGGTGGTCATAGCCAAGTTCTCTACACAATGCTGAACCGACATAATATGCATTGGGATTACTCGTAGGCGTTGCATTTTCCAGATAGTGAAAAGATGGATCGGGTGAAGCATAGTAACCAACCCTCAACGATAGAGAATCGTATAGCCCAATTGGAATTGTATATTCAATTCCAAATCTATACTCATTATTGTCTTCCCATCCATAATATTTCCTATTTCCTTCACTTAGAATTTCCAAAAATTGCTGATTCAAGTCTGAATAGTAAATTCTTACAATATCAAGACTTACGGTCCATTTGTCATTTGGAAGAAGTGAAAAACCAAAACCAAGCCTATCTGGAACATCTATTTCAAAATCGTCGTAATCCTTTCTGAGACTTGTAAAATGCCCATAGTAGTTGAATTCAAGATTTTCAAAAAATGTGGTTTTTATGTGATGCTTTGCACCATACCTATATACAACACCTATGCTTATCTTATCTATGGGTCTCCACTGACACCCAACTACATAGGAAAGTTTCCAGTCTTCATCGTTAATATCTGTCATTATTCCAATAAAATCAGGTGTCGTTGTCCTAAGTATATATATTGTATCAACAAATCCAGGTGGAACTTCCCTATTGGGATCTAAATTGACAGTTTCAATGGAATTGAAATCAAGATGTGCTGCTCTAACTGAAAAGCCCACTGCAAACGTCTCATGAAATTTTTTCGCAAATGAAAAACCGTAATTTGTGAGATGAAAATCAAGATATATCTTCTTTCTATTTAACAACCATGCTGAATGGTTTGTATTTGGAAGTATCATATCTTCATTATTTAGAAATATTTTAAAATTTGCCAGTTCCTGCCTATATATTGCAATCGCCCAGCTGTTTTTAGGGTAGACAAAGCTTAGAAATGTGGGACTGTTAACCCATTTTGTAAAGTGCTTGTTATAAATTTTTTCCTCATCGGCAGAATATAATCTATCAAAGGTATACTTTATCCTTCTGTACTCAGTAAAAACCATGGGTCTTGGTATAAAAATTAATCCTGCTGGATTTGTTTCAGAGGCTGTGGCATCATTTGCAACTGCAATGAAAGCACCCCCCATTCCAGTGGCTCTTCCTCCGGGATTGATGAAATTAAATCTAAAATTAGATATCATACTTGGGAAAAGTGCATCCTGAGCAAAGTTAAAAACTGGGAATAACAGCAAAAATAAAAGAATAAGTAAAAGTTTTCTCATAGATCCTCCTCTATTTTTTTATTTCCAATTGATCAAACCCCACAGATGGAACTGCACTTAAAAAAGTAAGATCATCATCACCAAAAAGTTGAAATACGGTTATTCCAGGATCTAAATAACTTTCGTCATTCACAATGATATACCCGCCTGCAACAGATGTTAGATCTGGAAAGATCTCACTTAAAAGTCTAACATATCTCTTCTTTTTCTTAAGAGTTATCTCTTTTTCAGCAAGTTTAATTCCATTTTTATCAAAACAGGAAATTTTTACTACCCTCATATCATCTGAAGAATTTAAAATTGCTATTCCTGTAAAATAAGAAATCCCCCCAATTTCTCCATTAGCCATATGTCCCATTATGTAAGAATCATTTGTTGGGGTTACAATTGGAAGTGAAGAGATAAATTCTCCATTGTCCTTATCTCCAAAAATAACAGCCCCTATTAAAGGAATTTCTTCTTCTGAGTTAATTTCAATGTATCCAGTTGTAGTTTCTGTAAGTCCTAAAATGTCTGCCAGATCAAAACTTCTCTTTGAATGAGCAGAAATCCTAAATATTGGAATTGAATCTATTTGAGATCCATTATCATCAAAAAGATTTATACTTAGTGTAATTTCATTATCAGTTGGATTTAAAAGGATGATTTCTGTTTTGTAGTTTACAGGACCAAACTGATTGCATGCAACGTGTGGTACATAAAACACATTCGAACTTTTTGATGTGGTAAATTCTGGAAGGACGGCAAGGGCCTTACCCTCTTTACCAAAGGATTCAAAGGCAATTACTCCTTTATCTGAGTAGAGTTTTATATAATCGTCTTTTTCTGCAAGATTATTAAAAAAATTTTTTATATCAATTTCTGCCTGTCCGTGTCCCTCCCTTATAAAATTTTTCTCCATCTTTAAGTTCCCAAAGGAATCGTAAAGTTGAAGTATGATATTGTTTTCTTCCTTAACAGGATTTATTAAATAAATTTTGGTAAATCTGTCTTCAGAATAAACCGCCGGAAGGTAGGCTTCTGTTTTAATGTCATCGGCACTTAAAATTGGTCCACCATCAAGA
>JAMOQF010000104.1 GCA_027064125.1 Acidobacteriota bacterium | reverse complement strand
CCTGCCTTTTTCAAACCACTTATAAATTTGTTATAGGTAATCCCATACTCTCTCACTGCAGCATTAATTCTCATTATCCACAATCTTCTAAAATCCCTCTTCTTTAATTTCCTGCCCACATATGAGTAGACAAGTGCCCTTTCAACTGCCTCCTTCGCAGTTCTGTATAACTTGTGACGGGCTCCGTAGTAACCCCTGGCAAGTTTTAAAATCTTTTTTCTTCTCTTTAACTTTTTATTTCCTCTCTTTACTCTTGGCATTTTTTACAACTCCTAAATTAAACTCATGCTAAAAGCATATCTCTGACATTTTTCAGATCAGCTTTGGATACAAGAACCTTCTTCCTCAAATTTCTCTTTCTCTTTCTGCTCTTTTTAGTAAGGATATGACTTTTATAGTTTCTATTCCTTGAAATTTTTCCGCTACCAGTTAATTTAAATCTCTTAGCCGCTGACCTTTTAGTTTTTAATTTAGCCACTTTTCCTTCTCCTTAAACAATTTTAAATAAAAACGGGACTTAAGCCTGCAAAAATAGGCAAAATGAAATTATATTAAAAAAAAATTTTCTGTCAAACCTTTTTAAAAATAATTGCATTAAAAATAAAAAATGTACTCAAAACCTTAAAAAATTATCTTTAATATGTTATAATTTGTTGTAATATCATATATCAGAGGATAAAGAATATGAAAAAAATACTCTTTTTTTTACTTTCCTTTTTTATAGCAACTTTTATGTATTCTGCTTCTTCCCAGCAAATTTTAAATAAAAGTATGGAAAAAATCCTGAATGGAGAAAAACCTTCCTCCCTAAAAAGCATCTTCATAAGTGGAACAGTAAGTCAATATGGTATAGTGGGAAACTGTTCCATAATAAGCAATTTTTCTTCACGATTTTTATTTCAAAAATCATTTAACCTGTTCAAAGAATCAATCATTAAAGACAGAAAAGACACAACCTATTATGATGGAAACAACACATTTTCAAATACCCCCGAAGTAAAAAACTATGCGGAAACATTAAATTTTGTTCTTGGATTTTCTTTTCTTAAGGAAACTTATAAAATCACAGATTTTAAAGAAACTGGAAATCAATATAAAATCTTTTTAAGTTATGGCGAAAATTTATCTGCTACCTTCACAATAGATAAAAATACCCTACTAATAAAGGAAATATCCTTTATCAATCCCTTAAACGGCAGGGAAAATATTCTCTCATTTTTCAATTATAGAAAATATGAAAAATACTCTTTCCCTTCGCAAATTGAAATAAAATCCGAAAATGTGGCTAAAATAAACATTCAGAACATCGTATTTAACAGCAAACTCGATCCCTCATATTTTAAAATAGAAGGCAATCAAATAGAGATACCACAAAACATAAAAATAGTTCCCATACCCTTTGATACAATTTTTAAATATCCCAAAATTGACTGTATAATAAACAATTCCCCTCCACTCACCTTTTTAGTGGATACGGGGTCTCCCTACACAATTCTTGATAAAAATGTTGCTAAACAACTGGGACTTTTCATCAAAGGAAATTACAACTTTAACTATCACTATCCAATAAAATCCCTGGGTTTTACACTTGCCAATAAATTAACAATTGCTGGAATTACAAGAAAAAATTTCCTATTACATACTGCGGATCTAACGCCCTTTTGCACCAACATTCAATATCCGATACATGGAATTCTTGGAATGGATTTTTTTCAGGGAACCCAATTTAAAATCAGTTTTGACGATAACTATATCTATGTCTCAAATAACTCCCTTAATTTCAAAGGAACAAAACTTCCCTTTATAAATCTGTGTGGAAGAGTAGTTGTAAAATATCAAAATGAAAATGGTGCATCTTTTTTTACTCTGGATACTTTAACCCTTGATACCCTCAGATGTGGTAAAAATATCATTACCCCAAAGCAGGTGATAATGAATACCTATTCCATGGGAAATGACTATGGACTGCCATTAAAAAGATTTATAGGAGGAGACATCCAGGTTGGGGATATTACTTTATCAACTCCCATTTGTGGGATGATTAATAATTTTAATTCCATCTACAATTTACCATCAAAAATTTCAATGGTAATGGGTATTGAGGTCCTAAAAAAATTCAACATTTCCATTAACTTTAAAAAAAGGGAAATTTACTTTGAAAAAAGTCAGAACTTTAACACACCTTACCCCTTTAACTATTCCGGTTTATTTCTATTAAGGACTACATCTGGTTTCTATGTTGATAAAGTAATCAGAAATTCACCTTCCGATAGACTTGGGATTCAAAAGGGGGATATAATTACCAATATAAATGGCCTTAGCACGGTGGATAAAATCTCCTTTGAAAAATTCTTTAGTTCCCTATTTTCCTCAAGGGATTTAAACTATTCCTTTGAAATATTGAGAAATG
>JAMOQF010000103.1 GCA_027064125.1 Acidobacteriota bacterium | reverse complement strand
GTTTAAAAATCTATAGATCTTTTTCCATTTTTCAATGAATAAGTTAAGTTTTTCTTTTTCTACTTTACTGTTTTTTGAATTTATTATTTCCTCAAGTTCCATTAGCAAGATTTCAATTTTTTTTATTTACCTCCCTTAAATGCATCACAAAAGGTTTACAAGGGGATAATCTTAATTGTTAGTTTCTGCTAAAAGATTTTATCTTTGCCAGAATTTAGTTTTTTTTCTATTTGCCTACCCAAATGCCCACTAAAGGTTTATAGAGAAGAAAAGGGATTTTACTTTAGTCGTTGGTTTTTGCCAGAAGATTTTCTTCCTACCAGAATTTTATCTGTTTTTTTTATTTACCTCCCCAAATGCCACATAAATTTTTTGCCTGACACTTTCTCTTTCCTTACTTATTTGCCTATTTGCCTGACACCTTTTTAGCCCGCTTTTAAACTCATTCGCCGGGAGAATTGAAGATTGAAGAAAGAGAAAAAATGAGGAGGGATATTTTATTTATCCCCCTCATCACTTTTCTTCCACTTAAGTACCGGTTTTCTTGCGGCAAGTACTTCATCAAATCTCTTTCTTCTTAAATTTTCAGGAGCTCTGTGAAGTTTTTCCGGATTTTCCCTTGCCTCTTTTACTATTTCTTTAAAGGCTTTTATGAATTCATCCAGTTCTTCCTTTGATTCCGTTTCAGTTGGCTCAATCATAAGTGCCCCATGGACAATCAGTGGGAAATAAACCGTTGGGGGATGAAAGCCCTTGTCTAAAAGTCTTTTTGCCATGTCCATTGTGGAGATGCCATACTCTTCTTGAAACTTATCATCAAATACAACCTCATGAAGTGTTGGGGTGTCATATTCCAGATGAAGTATTTCTTTTAATTTTGTCCTTATGTAATTTGCATTAAGTACTGCCATTTCACTCACTTCCCTTATTCCATCACTTCCAAGTTTTAAGATGTAGGCAAGGGTTTTTATGAGGACGTTTACATTTCCATAGAAAGTGGCAACTTTGCCTATGGATTTTTCCCCATTAAAGTTTAGATGGTATTTTCCATCTCTTTCCTCAATTCGTGGAAGTGGCAAAAAGGGAACTAACTCCTTTTTCACAGCCACAGGCCCAGCCCCCGGACCACCTCCTCCGTGGGGTGTTGAGAAGGTCTTATGGACATTTAAGTGCATCACATCCACTCCCATGTCCCCTGGACGTGCCTTTCCCATAAAGGCATTGAAGTTTGCTCCATCCATATAGAGAAGGGAACCATTTTCATGGAGTAGTTTTGAAATCTCAAGGATATTTTCTTCAAAAATTCCCAGGGTATTGGGATTTGTAAGCATAAGGCATGCCACATCTTCAGTTAATTTTTCCTTAAAGTCATCAAGGTTAATACAACCTTTCTCATCTGACTTTATGGTAATTGCCTTATATCCGCATAGGGTTGCACTTGCTGGATTTGTGCCGTGGGCAGAATCTGGTATTAAAACCACTTTTCTTGGATTTCCCCTGTACTCGAGGAGAGCCCTTATTAGAAGCATTCCAGTTAATTCCCCATGTGCCCCTGCGGTGGGTTGAAGGGTTATTCCATCCATTCCAGTTATCTCAAGGAGAAGATCTTCTAAATCCTTTAATATTTTTAAAATACCTTGAGCGTGTTCATAAGGAGTAAAGGGATGGATCTCTGTAAATTCCCTCATTGAGGCAATTCTTTCATTTAGTTTGGGGTTGTACTTCATTGTACAGGAGCCAAGGGGGTAGAGCCCGAGATCCAGGTGATAGTTGTAATTTGAAAGTCTTGAAAAATGCCTTGCAATCTCAACTTCATTTAATTGGGGAAAATCCTCTATTTCATCCCTTAAATAGTTTTCGGGTAAAAAATTTTTGGCGGGAAGTTCTCCACTAATTTCTGGAAGTTTAAAACTACTTCTATTTCCCGATTTTTTTTCAAATACAAGATCTTCATTTATTACTATATTTTTTGATACCCTATCCATTTTTTAATTCCTCCAGCACTTCGCTAAAGATTTTTATCCCCATATCCATATCTTCTTCACTTATCTTTTCGGTTATTGTTATTAGCATTTCATTTTCCATATCTTTGAAAAACCACTCAAGGGGAATACCTGAAAATAGACCTCTTTCACTACACTTTCTGTAAAAAATTTCTCCTTTTGTGGGAAGTGTAATTACAAACTCATTGAAAAATGGTGCATCATATTTTCTCTTTATTGGAGTTCTTTCCTCAAGTTTTTCAAGAAAGAGATGTGAAAAGTATACATTTCTCTCTGCAATTTTTCTAAGTCCTTCCCTTCCAGCCCAGAGTAGGTATACGGTTGCCATAAGGGCACAGAGTCCATTGTTGGTGCAGATGTTTGAGGTCGCCTTCTCCCTTTTTATGTGTTGTTCTCTTGTTGAAAGGGT
>JAMOQF010000102.1 GCA_027064125.1 Acidobacteriota bacterium | reverse complement strand
CCTTGTGCCTGAATACCTCCGGGATAGTTCAAAGAAAACTGTGGAAAAAACTACCCAGAAAACTACCCAGAAAACTACCCAGAAAACTACCCAGAAAACTACCCAGAAAATTTTGGAGTTAATAAAGTCTAATCCTTATATCACCAGAAAAGAACTTGCTCAGGAAATCGAAAATATCACGGAAGACGGCATAAAATACCATCTTGCCAAGCTCAAAAAACAAGGCAAAATCAGAAGAGTAGGACCTGACAAAGGCGGACATTGGGAGGTTTTGGAGTGAAAAACAAAGTGTTAGCTCCTGTTTTTAAAAAATTTGGAATCATAGAACAATGGGGAAACGGACTTAGATTAATTGCTGAAGAATTAAAAAAGTATCCTGAAATAAAAATAGAATGGAGCGAATAGGGATTTGCTTTTAGACGAATATGCATTAAGAGATATTTCAAAACCCATCGGTGTAAGCGAATATAAAATAACTAAAAAACTTCCAGAGAAATTCAAAACGTCCTTGCCGAGTATGGAGGAAATTAAAAAGCATTGGAGATAATAAAGGACACGGTTTTAAAAAAGGAGTAGGAGGAAATATGAGAAAAAAAATAAATAACAACAAGAAAACTCTTTCTTTAGAACAACAACTTTGGAAAGCTGCAGATAAACTTAGAAAAAATATAGATGCTGCTGAATACAAACATGTAGTGCTTGGCCTTATTTTTTTACGTTACATATCAGATGTTTTTGAAAATCTATATGAAAAATTAAAAGCAGGTGAAGGGGAATATGCAGGAGCTGACCCTGAAGATATAGATGAATACAGAGCAGAAAATGTATTTTTTGTCCCTCCTAAAGCAAGATGGAATTATTTAAAATCCAATGCAAAAAATCCTGAGATTGGCAAACTTATAGATGAGGCAATGGAAGCTATAGAAAAAGAAAATCCATCCCTAAAAGGCGTGCTTCCAAAAGTATATGCAAAAGGAAATATTGATTCAATTTCCCTTGGTGGGCTTATTGATCTATTTAGCAATATTGCTTTTGATGAAGCCAAAAAAAGAAGTGCTGATATATTTGGACATGTATTTGAGTATTTTTTAGGGGAATTTGCCCTGCAAGAAGGCAAAAAAGGCGGACAATTTTATACTCCAAGAAGTGTTGTTGAGCTTTTAGTTGAGATGCTTGAGCCGTACAAAGGCAGAGTCTTTGACCCTTGCTGCGGATCAGGGGGAATGTTTGTTCAATCTGAAAAATTTGTAAAAGAGCATCAGGGCAGAGTTGATGACATTTCAATTTTTGGTCAGGAAAGCAATCAAACCACGTGGCGTCTTTGCAAAATGAACCTTGCCATACGACAGATTGATTCAACTCAGGTCAAATGGAATCCTGAAGGCTCTTTTTTAAATGATGCCCACAAAGACCTAAAAGCAGACTTTGTAATAGCCAATCCTCCGTTTAATGACAGCGATTGGAGCGGGGAACTTTTGAGAAAAGATGTTCGGTGGAAGTATGGTATTCCACCAGAAGGAAATGCAAATTATGCATGGATTCAACACTTTATTTTTCATCTTGCGCCTTATGGAAAAGCAGGTTTTGTTCTTGCAAAAGGTGCGCTTACAACAAAGCAAAAGGCAGAATATGAAATAAGAAAGAATATAATAGAAGATGACCTTATTGATTGCATTGTAAATCTGCCCCCAAAGCTCTTTTTAAATACTCAAATTCCAGCCTCTTTATGGTTTATTAGAAAAAACAAGAAGACCAGAAAAGGTGAAATTCTTTTTATTGATGCAAGGGAGATGGGAAAACTTATAAACCGTAGGAATAGAATTCTAACACTGGAAGACATAAAAGTAATCTCTACTACATATCACCTTTGGCAAAAGGGATTTTCGGATGACGATTTGCGATTTAAGGATTTTGAGAAAGATAATATTAATTTTAAAAAATGGAAAGACCTCTTATTAAATCATCAATCGGAAATCAAAAATCTTCAATATATTGATATTAAGGGTTTTTGCAAGTCCGCAACCATTGAGCAGGTAAGAGAGCTGGACTATGTGCTCACTCCTGGCCGTTATGTGGGACTTCCAAATGAGGAAGAGGATTTTGATTTTGAGGAGAGATTTACAAAACTTAAAGCAGAGTTTTTAGAGCAGTTGAAAGAGGAAGAGAAGCTAAATAAACTGATACTTAAAAATCTGGAAAAAATAGAAATAAATATAGAAAAAGAAGGGGTAAAATGACAGAACAGGATGTTATAAAACTAATTCAAATGGGTGAATGTATAAACATTGAGTTCAAAGAGAGTAAAAAGGCTGTTAATAAAGATGTTTATCAGACCATTTGTGCATTTCTAAACCGTATTGGCGGACATATTCTTCTGGGAGTTAAAGATAATGGCAAAATTGTGGGCATTGATCCTG
>JAMOQF010000101.1 GCA_027064125.1 Acidobacteriota bacterium | reverse complement strand
TTTATAGAATATATAACTTAACTTTTCTTCCCATTCCTTTATCATTATCAACTCTATGATCAAATTTCTTGGCAAACATCTGGTTTAATTCATGTCTTTTAGATTTAATTAAAGGAGAAGGTGTAAAAGGTGTCAGGCTAAAATAATCGAATTCCCCTCTACAATCCCCACCATGAGCTTATAGAGAAAAGAAGAAATTTTTTGTCTGGCACCATTTGTTTTCATAAATTTTTAGGGGCCTCTGGAAAAGTAAATGGGGAAAGGGTGTCAGGCAGAAAATTTAAGTGGGCATTCATGGGGATAAGGAAAAGAAAAAACCTGAAACTGGCAATGACTTAAAAATTTTTCTGGAAGAACCAAATGATTAAAGGAAAATTCTCCTTATCTTCTACAGACCTTTAGGGGGTTTTTAGTGTGGGCAAATAAAGAAAGAAAGAAATTAAAATTGGCAATACCTAAATTTTTCTGGCAGAAATTAACGATTAAAATAAAATTCCTTTTTTATCCTACAAACTTTTGAGGGACATATAGGGCGGGTAAATAAAAGGCAAATAAAGAAAATCCAAAAACCAGTATGGACTTTAAATTTTTTTGCAAAAATCAAATAAATTAAGAAAAATTTTTTTCATCCTATAAACTTTTTAAGGAGGTTTTAGGGGAGGCAAATAGGAAAAATTAAAAATAGAAAAGGGAACAAACCTGATTGGAAAAAAACTTTTAGAAACTATCAGGCAAGTAAGAAATAAGGCAGGTGAGTAAGTAAAAAACGTGGGGGACATACCTGAAATGATATTAAAAATTGATATTAAGAAAGGTGTCAGGCAAGATTTTAAAGATTTTAGATAAAAAGTGTCAGGTGGAAAATTTAGGTGGACATTTATGGGAGGCAAGGAAAAGAAGAAACTAAATCTGGCAATGACTTAAAATTCTCTGGCGTAGACTAACAACTAAGATTATCCTTATTACCTTCCTATAAACTCTTTGGATAGTATTTTGGGAGGGCAAAAAAATAAATTAAAATCTTGCAAAGATAAAGTTTTCTGACAGAAATTAACGGTTAAGTTCCCCTTTTTATCCTATAAACCTTAAGGAGATATTTGTGAGAAAATGAAGGATGAAAATGGCAAAGAAAGGGGACAGACCTGGATTTAAGAATAAACTTTCAAAAAGTGTCAGGCAAAAAATTTAAAAATTTAAAAAAATTAAGAAAAATTTAAGTTGCCTTTAGGGAAGGTAAATAAAAAAAATCAAGCCCTGGTAAAAATAAAATCTTCTGGAAAATATAAAAATAAAGGATTTATTCCCTTTTTTTTATAAACCCTGGAATGGCATTTGGGGGTAGCAAGTAAAAAAATTAAATTCTTGCAGGAAAAAATCCTATGGCAAAAGTCAAGCGATTAAATAAAACTTTCTCCTTTCTATAAACCTTCTGGATGGGAGTTAGGGTGAAGATAGGTATAAACCTGAATTTAATAAAAGATAAAAATTAAACAGGCAAGAAAAAAGGATGAAGGGGAAAAGATGTGCTTAATCGTTGGTTTTTGCCAGAAAATTTTTAACTCCTTGATAGCTTTTTTACCAGTTTTATGTTTTTCCTTTGCTTGTCATCCCTAAATGTCTCCTAAAAGTTTATCGAGAAATAAAAGAGATTTTTCTTTAATCATTAATTTTTCAAAAAAAATTTTAATTTCTTGCAAGTTTTAGGTTTTTCATTTACCTACCCTAAAAAGCCTTAGAAGGTTTGTAGAAGACAGAGCCATACTTGTTAATTTTTGCATGAGAATTTTTTTGATTTAAATTGCAAATTCAGATCTTGCATGACATCAAGTTCTTCTCCCAAAAGTTTTTTATTTCTTCATATCTTTTTTTACTTACCTATACCTACCTACTTTCTCTCCTCTCTTTTCTCTTTCTTGCTTGGCACTTTTTCCCTTTTTCCCAAGTTCACATGTTCAGGTCTGTCCCCATTTTCCTTTTGACTTTTTGACTTTTTTGATTTTTGATTTTTTGCCTGGCACCTTTTTCTTGACTTTTTGACTTTTTTGATTTTTTGCCTGGCACCTTTTCCACCTTTTCCAATTTTTGCTGTGAAATTTAAAGAAGGGGTTAGTGAATAAAAATAAATATATTTTCTGTTATAATCTCTCAGATATAAAATTATAGATATGTCTTAAAATTTTATTATTCTTTTTCTACAAATATAGGCATTGAAGATAATTTCAAATTTGAAGTATTTATAATTTTTTCTCTACCATCATAATAAGTAACTTTTATCTTTTTCCACTTTTTAACTTCCTCAGGTAAGCTATAAGTTTCTGAATTACACCATAAAATATATAATTTTCTGCCATTATGTAAAGTAAATTTATAGCAACCTTCAGCAATTTTTTTTGCTGTTTTAAGTCTATTTAATTTATGTATTAAA
>JAMOQF010000100.1 GCA_027064125.1 Acidobacteriota bacterium | reverse complement strand
TTTAAGGCTGATAAGTAAGAGAAAAAGAACTTAGAACTGGCAATCACTTAAAATTTTCTGGCAGAAATTAACGATTTAAGCAAAATCCCCTTTTTTATCCTATAAACCTTAAGAAGGCATTTTGGGGTGGGGGAAATGAAAAATAAAAATGGTGAGGAAAAGGGACAGACCTAAATTTGATTAAAATTGGTGTCAAAATTGGTGTCAGGTAAAAATTTAAGTGGGCATTTGGGAAGGCAAAATAAAACACCTAAAACTGGCAAGGCTCAAAACCTTCTGGCAAAAGCCAATGATTAAAGAAAATCTCTTTTCTTCTCTATAAACCTTTAGGGGGCTTTTAGGGGATGAGACAGGAGGAAAAATCGAAACCTTGCTAAAGATGAAATCTTTTAGCAGAAATCAAATGATTTAAGGAAAATTCCTTTTTTTATCCTATAAACCTTCAGGAGGTATCTGGAGGGTAAATAAAGAACAAACTAAATCCTGGTAGAGTTAATAATCTTCTGACAAAAATAAAATTTTTTAGCAAAAATTGATAGGTAAGATTACCCCCTTTTCTTTTTATTAACCTTACGAATGGTATTTGGGTGGAAATGAAAAAGAAAGTAAAGAAAAGTGTCAGGTAAAATTAGATTACTTAATAAATTTTATTTACAAAACAGAAAATTTTTTTAACATCTGACTTAAGTGTTAACATTAATGAAAAAATTTTTATTAAAAATGGAACATTTTGATATCTTAAAAAGTATTCTAATCTGACAAAAAAATAAAAACAAAAAGCGGTAATGGACGAAAAAGAAAAACAACTTATAAAGGGAATTAAAAGTGGAAAAGAAGACGCCATTCGAAAAATGATCAACAAATATGGAGAAAGACTTATGCAATACATAAACTCAATAATAAATGATGTGGAAACATCAAAGGATATCTTTCAAATAACCTGGATCAAGGTAATGGAAAGAATAGACACCTTTGATGAAAAAATGCCCTTTTCCCCATGGCTATTTAGAATTGCAAGAAATTGCGCCTACGATTTTTTAAAGAGGGAATCCAGAAAAGTATCACTTGAAGCAAATAGAGGAGTTATTCCCTGCAGCATGGAAAAATTTACGCAAAACATTGAAAATGAAGAATTAATAAAAAAGATTGTGGATAAATTGGGTGAAAAACATAGGGAGATAATATTTCTCAGATTTTTTGAGGAAAAAAGTTATCTGGAAATTTCAAAAATTTTAAATATCCCGGAGGGAACAGTTAAGAGCAGATTGAAAAGGGCACTTGATGAAATGATAAAAATCCATCAAAAATTAAGTGGAGAATGAAAAATGAAGGAAAAAGATTGTAAAAAAATAAGGGATAAAATACTTGAATACTATCTTTTAAATGGTAATACCCAAAATTTACCTGAAGAAATTACCACACATCTAAAAAAATGTGATAAATGCCTAAAATATAAAGAATCTCTGTCAACGGTCAGTAAACTTTTTTACAGGGAAAAATTATATACTGAGGAATTAGGAGAAAAAATCCTTGAAAAAATTAATTCTCAAAAAGAGGAAAAAACAAATTTTTCTATTTTAGCAATACTTCTGGCTATTCCGGGATTTTTCTTTTCCACCATTTTACCTGTAATCGTTATTTTCAATCTTCTATCCAAATTTATTAAAAACGTTCATCTGGGCGCCCTATTGAGCATTTTTTTACATATTGGCATTGGAATTTTAATTTCAATGCTTATTTTCACAGTAATTGACAATAGAAGTAAAAAGTTATTTAAGGAGGCAAAAAATGGATAAAAAAACCTTAATAAAATTACTCATTGGCTATCTGATTACAACAGGAATACTTGTTTTTTTAGTGATAAGGAAAATCTTGATTGTAAGTAGTTCTCCACCTCAAAATAATTTTACAGAAATCACCTTTCCATTAATTCTAATTTTCTTCGTAATATTCATACTATTTCTCTTTATTGGTATAGGAATTTTTGTCTACAAAGATTCAAAAAAACGTGGGATGAACCCCATACTGTGGACATTAATAGCCCTATTTGTTCCATACTTTGTGGGAATAATAATTTACCTTCTGGCAAGAAAACCTATCCCCCAACTATGTCCTAATTGTGGTAAAACCATTGAAGGAAAAGAAGAAATTGTCTTTTGTCCACACTGCGGTTTTAAATTAAATGAAGTGTGTCCAAATTGTAAAAAAGTAGTCAAAAGCGGTGCAAAATTCTGTCCATATTGTGGAACAAGTCTAAATCAAATTGAAAAATAGGAGGGAAATCACTTTTTCCCTCCTTTCTTGAAAAAGTCATCCTTTACAAAAATCTTATTAAATTCCTCTTTTTTAAGTTTCATAAGATATGGATACAAACTATTTTTCACAAAAACATAGTTTTTATTGCTATTTCCAAAGGATAGTTTTAATCCACTTGATCTGGAATCTTTTTTAATGTCGAGAATAAAGGAAACCCCACTATTCTCAACCCCAAACTTTGCCAGGTCAAGAGGTGGATCTATAAACCCATCAACCTTCATATCCCTTATTTTACCAAGATAATCCATAACCCTGTCATTTTTCACATCTTCCTGTCTATCCCCCACCTTAAGTATCCAGGTTGAATCATCCTTTTTTTTCAAAATTAAGGTATTTTCACTATTTTTTAAAGTAATTCCACTCACCTCAAAGGGATAAAATTCAACAAGGTCCTTACTTCTCAAATCAGCAAGAGGGGTTGACAATTTTTCAACAACATCTTTTTTCAGGAGAAAATATCTGTTTGTCTCCACATTTCTCCCAAAATATTTGTCAGGATATTTTTTAAATGGATTCTTCTTTGAAATTTCAAGAACTGACTTATCTCCATTTTCATAATTCATAACAAGAGAAATCATGGGATCCTTAAAAAATTTTGAAAAATCCTTTTTTTCATCAATATTTTTATAGACCTTATCAAATTCAACCTTTTTCAGCATATCTCTTATCTTTTCATCATCCATTCTTGCATAAAAGGGCCTTTTCATATACCAATTGAAATGTTCCTTTTTAAAGAAGAAATCCTCCCCATTTCTTTTTAGAGAAAAATCAGTCATATCAGTTAAATTGACATATGCAAGGGTCTTATCCCTCAAAAACTCAACATCGGGTTTAAATTTTTCAAGGTCAAATCCATAGACAAGATATACCCTTTTATCACTCTTTTTTCTCAAATACCTGTAATCTCCAGAAGGATTTTTATCTCCTATAAAAAATTTATATTCCTTCCCATTTGCATCCTTAAAGGCAACTTCAGTGGCATTATTCCCAACAAGCCCATATCTCTTAAAGTCCTTACAATTTTCATCCACTACCCTTTCATAGAGCATCTTCTTCAGACTTCTCTCCATCTCCTGCAACTTGTCGTAATCAGCGGAAGTCTCAATTGGCTTTTCAAGATCCCATCTCTTATTTACTTTCTTTAAAACAACTTCATTTTTACCCTTTTTTATTTTAATCTCAACAATGTTGGACTTCTTTATGTGAAAGAGTTTTGAACTCTTGTGCTTTTTTTCTCCTTTGTTGAAAAAAAGCACATACCCAAGAAGCGCAAGAAAAACCACCAATAAAAATAGGGTTCCCTTAAACTTCATTTTAATCTCCTCCTCCTTACAACTACCACAACACCAATTATAAAAAAGAGAAGAGGTATTAAAACCACCGAAACATAAAAAATTGTCATAATACCACTTGCAGTAAGATATATTCTCTTATCTTCAGGCTTTCTTGGACTTATGGAAATCAAACTCTCATCCTGTGCCAGATAGTTTACAGAATTTAAAAAGATATCAGAATTTAAATTGTCTTTAATAAAAGTATTTGTAATAAATCCTGCACTTGTAATCACTATAAATCGCCCTCTACCATTTTTCTTATCCTTACTTTTAACTACATACCCAAAGGCAAATGGACCAGGTACATCAAGCCCCTTTCTAAACCTTATTTTTCCACCCTGACTATTCATTTCCCTCAAATAGGAATTTATATCTTTTACACCAAAACTTCCGGGAAAGGGACTTGTCTCAAGAAATTTCTCATATTCAAATTTGCCCTTTTCTCCAGTTTTTAGAGGTACCACGAGGGGAAATATGGAAACCTTTCCACTCATACCTGAAGTTATGACGCTCTTCGGATAATTTTTTACAAGAACAATCCCAAGTTGACCGCCAAAAAATAGTCCATTTACATCAACGACAAATAAATTCTCAGGCCTCAATCCCCAGAACTTAAGCAGATCACCACATCTATACTTTTCCATGGGATCAACTAAAAGCAAAATACTACCACCTTTCCTGTAGTAATCCTCAATAATCTTTATCTCCTTATCAAAAAGTTTCTCCTTGGGACCACCAATCACAAGGACGGTACAGTCATCTGGGATCTTTTGTTTGTCAAGAATTGAAAACTCATCCACCTTGAAATTGTTTTCTTTTAGCAGTTTTGCAATTTCTGAATAACCGGTGACATTCTTATCCTTTATGCTCTTTTCCCCATGTCCCAGTAAGAAATAAACCTTTTTAACCCTGTTTGAAGTAACTTTTATAATTGCAGCAGTTATTTTTGCCTCATCAACTGAATCCACAAGTTCATTCTTTTTCCCATTTGTAATGACAATTGTGTTGTAATATTTTACATTGTACATTTTAGCCACATCGGGATATTTATCGGGATCCACTATCTCATATTGAAATTTCGGTGAAGTATCCCTATATTTCTCAAGCATGGATCTCAATTTATCATCCACCTTTTTATAAAATGCTATGGCCTTTATTTCCCCCTTTAAATTTTTTAACACCTTTTTGGTTTTCGGTGAAAGGGAATTTATTTTATTGGGAGTTAAATCCAAACTCTTATTGTGATAGAAGGCAAGATAATTCACTAAAACCAAAATCCCCAAAAAAAGAAGAATTGATACCACAGAGTTTAAACTGTAAATTCCCCTTCTTGTCTTAAAATATTCTACAATATTATCAAAATTTAGAATAAGTCCAATTAAAAATATAGCACCAGCACCAATATAAATATATGAGAAATAGTCAAACCACATCTTTTTTATGCTATAAAAAATTGATATACCAGCAATTACCACAAGTGAAGCGGCAATTAAAATTAATCCCAATCTACCTTTATTCATTTAATACCTCCTATCTCTAACTTCTCCACTTGAGAGATTCAATGGACCTATAGGTCAAAAACAAAAAGAAGGATATGAAACTTAAAAAATATACAATATCATACAAATTAATAACTCCCCTTTGAAGTGTCTGCAGGTGTTTTAAAGGAGATAAATAACCCAGAACTCCCCTCCAACCAGTGGTGCTTTCTCTTGTAAAAATATCAAAAAACCAGAGTATCAGAAATAATATAAAAGTAATAATGGCTGCAACTATCTGATTTTCAGTCAGCGAAGAAACAAAATTTCCAAGAGAAACAAGAGAAGCAGCAAAAAGTATCAGCCCCAGAAAGGCTCCCAGAGTGGGCAATAGATCTGGCTTACTCACATAAAACAAAATTAAAACATTTAAATAAGATGCCAAAAGCAAGATGAGAATAAAAATCAAACCTGAAAAATATTTTCCCAAAATTAATTCTCCATCCCTTATGGGAGATGTCAAAAGCAGTTCAAGTGTCTTTTTCTTTCTCTCATCAGCATAAACCCCCATTGTAATTAGAGGTCCCAAAAAGAGAAAGAGAGTTCCCACAAAACCACCAAATGTGCTGATTATTAAGGATGGAACATTTATGGGCTCATTAAAATAGGGGTTAAGTGTCAAATTCTTAACCGCCTCAGCAAGTACAATGTAGAATACAAAACCAGAAATCAAAAGGAAAAAGGTCAATACCAGATATGCAATTGGAGAAAGAAAATAACTTTTAAGTTCCTTGTTAATTATGACAAAACTCTTTTTCATCTACTCCCTCCCTTCATTTTCTTCTGTGACAAGGTGTAGAAAAATATCTTCAAGGGTTAACCTTTCAGTTGAAAATTCATAGATGTCAACCCCTCCAGCCTCAACTAATTCCCTGATTATTTTAGGCCTTAAATCTTCCTCAGATTTCAAACTAAAATTTATTTTAAGTTCTTCACTTCCAGAAATTTCCATGTCATCTGAATATTTTGTGAGAATCTCCCTTACCTTTTCACCATCACCTTTTAGAATTAAGTTGCATCTTGTCTGCCCCTTCAATTTTTTAGTTAAATTTTCAGGAGTGTCCTCAGCAACAATTTTACCCTTATTTATTATGAGAATTCTATCACATACCTGACTTACCTCAGGTAAAATATGGGAGGACAAAATTACCGTATGATCCCCGCCAAGGCCTTTAATCAAATCCCTTACCTCACGAATCTGTACGGGATCAAGACCAATTGTGGGCTCATCTAAAATAACCACATCTGGATCGTGAAGAAGGGCCTGCGCTATACCCACCCTCTGTTTGTATCCCTTGGAGAGTTTTGAAATTAGCTTATTTAATACATCTTTTATCCCACATTTTTCAGAAATATAATTTATCCTATCTTCGATATCACTTTTTCCAAGATCCTTTAACTTTCCAACAAATTTTAAATATTCTCTGACAGTAAACTCAGTATAGAGAGGAGGATTTTCAGGAAGATATCCTATTTTACTTTTAACCTCTGTGGGAAATTCAAGAATACTTTTGCCATCTATGAGACAATCCCCATTAGTGGGAGGCATATAGCCAGTAATAATCCTCATGGTTGTAGTCTTTCCTGCTCCATTGGGACCTAAAAATCCAAGAATTTCTCCTTTATTAACCTTAAAGGAAACACCATCTAAAGCAAGAAAGTTTCCATACGATTTACTCACATTCCTGACTTCAATCACAATACCCCTCCAAACAAAAGTATATAATATTCACGAAAAAAAGGGAAAAAGGTTCCCTAAATTTATCCCTTTATTACACCAAGAGGCTTTAACATAACCACCTTTTTGCTGATTCCAGCTCCAGAGACTGCTTCCACAACATCAGACACATCCTTATACGCCTCTGGCATCTCCTCCACAATTGTCCATTTTGAAGCAGCAACAAGATAAATTCCCCTTTTCTCAAGTTCCCTCCTCACACCAATTGCGCTTCCTTTCCTTTTAGCCTTTGCCCTGCTCAACATTCTTCCCGCCCCATGACAGGTACTTCCAAATGTATCCCTCATGGCAATATCCGTTCCCACAAGGACATATGAATATCTTCCCATATCCCCTGGAATTAAAACAGGCTGTCCAAAGGCTCTATATTTTTGAGGCACAAGGTTATGGCCAGGCCCAAAGGCCCTTGTGGCTCCCTTTCTATGAACACAAACCTTAACCTTTTCCCCGTCCACCAAATGCTCTTCAATCTTTGCAATATTGTGTGCAACATCATATATCAATTTCATTCCAAGTTGAGATGGGGAAATCCCAAGTACTTTGTAAAAGGTTTCCCTTACCCAGTGGGTGATTATCTCTCTATTTGCAAAGGCATAGTTTGCAGCAGAAGCCATGGCCCCCAGATACCTTTTACCTTCTTCAGATTTCAAAGGAGCACAGCACAACTGCATATCGGGAAGGTCATATCCCATCCTATTTACAACTTTCCTCATAACTTTTATGTAGTCATCACACACCTGATACCCAAGTCCCCTCGAACCTGTGTGAATTGTAACGGTCAATTGATCCTTAAAAAATCCCATTGCATTTGAAATTTTCTCATCAAAAATTTCTCCCACATATCCAATTTCTATAAAGTGATTCCCGGAACCAAGGGTCCCAAGTTGTGGAAGTCCCCTTTCAATTGCCCTATCAGATACATATTCTGGATTTGCAAATTCTATCTTTCCTCCATCTTCAATAAAGAAAAGATCTTCCCCTTCGCCAAAACCATTTTCAACAGCCCACTTTGCTCCTTCCCTTAAAACCCTTTTGAGTTCTTTTCTACTCAACTTAAAATCCCTTCTCTTACTTCCAACCCCACACGGTACATTTTGAAATATTCCATTCACAAGGTTTAAAAGTTTATCCTTTACTTCACTAAATTTGAGATTTGTTATAAGCAACCTCACCCCACAGTTAATATCATATCCAACACCACCGGGAGAAATCACCCCTTCATCAAACTTAAATGCGGCTACTCCCCCTATTGGAAACCCATACCCCCAATGAATATCAGGCATTGCAAGGGAATATTTTAAAATACCCGGCATTGTGGCGACATTTGCAAGTTGAAGCAGGGCTTCATCTTCTTTTATATGGTTGATCATGGAAGATGTGGCGAAAAATACACCGTCAACCCTCATGGGACCAAATTTTCTTATCCTGTATTTATATTTTTCAATCTTTTCAACATGGGAAAGAACTTCTCCAATTGTCATTTTCATCTAATACCCTCCCCTAATTGATATTAAAAAAATCATTCAAAATGTCCTTCCAGACAGCATGCAAAGTTGCCCAACTGGTTAATTTATTTACCTACTACAAACCTTTCCATTTCTTCTCTTATTTTCTCGACAACTTCTAAATTATAAACTTCTTTTTTGTTGTTTTTTTTATTGAAAACACAATAAACACTTTTCCTCCGAAATCCTTCTCAAACCTCTTATGCGTCTTACCAAGCCATTCTTTCCATCTATTAATCTCAGGTGTTTGCTCATAAGTTATAGGTTTTATTTGTATGCCAATATATTTCTTTCCAACCTGGATATAAAAGTCTACACAATAAAGTCTATCATTTTTTTAACTATCACCTATTATTATTTTCGTCAAGTTGCTCATCATTTTATCCTATCAATTCCAATTTTTATAATAACTTCAAACCATAATACAAGAACTTTCTTTGCTGTATTATACTCCATGTTATTCGGTAGATTTCCTTTATTTTCCCTTCATTATTTTGTAGTTTCTTTTTTCCAGATAATCACCCAATAAAATTGAAGATATAATCACCAATGGCAAAGATACCAACAACCTTATTGCCGTGAACTTTATGCCCATAAAGGATGCCTCAAATATTGTCATTGGAACCCTGCAAATTGCAGAAGCACCTATATATGCAAAAATAAAACTGAGTTTTGCTCCTTTATTATACAAAGAGTATGCAACGGGAAAAGCCACATATAGACCACCGACTGTAGTGCCCGCAAGTAATACTGCCCACACATACCTTTTAATGCCAGCCTCTTCTCCAAAATGTTTTTCAACAGTCTCTCTTTTCACCCACACCTCAAACAAACCTATCAAAATAAAAGCACATGGCAAGACTCCAAGCATACCTTTCGAAAAAGTAATAAAATTTTCACCTATCCGTTTTCCAGGTTCAAATCCATTTATAAAAGAAAAAAGTATGAAAACAATGTAAGCAGATATACCCACAATTTTAATAATACTGTTTTGCTTCATCAAAATACCTCACCAAAGAAAAATCCAGTTATTAAAGCGACAATAAGAGCTATAAATAAACTGATTACATTTCTTATTACAGTTACCTTCCTTCCAAAATACTCCTTCTCAATTGGGTAAGTGAGTATCCCCACCATCATTAAAGTGGTTGTAAAAGCAGATAAAACCATATATGGAACTCCCTTTTTTAAAAGTATTCCACATAATGGAAAGGCTATGAAACCGGGCATTAGTGTTATGGAACCAAAAAAAGAGGCGAAAATCATGCCAAAGAATTTATTATTACTCCCGAGATAATTTGAGATAACTTTATCCGGGACAAAAAAAAGGGCAACTGAAACAAGAATGAGCATGGTCAAAAAAGCAGGCAAAATATTTACAAATTTCTTGACCGCTATCTTAATTGCCTTAAGTGTCTTTTTTCGGCTTGCAACAAAAGAAAGCAATAAAGCAAATGCTGTTACTATGTATAGGAAGTACATCTTACATCACCTGCCAAATAACATTGGGTGTAAAGTTTTGGGAACATATAAAATTTGGCTTTGTTAAATTTAGCAAAGCTAAGTTTAACTGTATATACGCTGTTAGGTAAAGGATGCATATTTCTCACTCCATATATTTTCAATCGACGTTAAAAACTCTTCTGGTTGAAATAACACGTTACATAGTATAACATCTACATTCGCTCTTGTATTAGTGTAATTTATCAAAGTAGAAAACTGATTAGATATATTTCCTTTCACTTTAGGATATATTAAACATCCTACTCTTTTTTCATTAATTGAACTGCTCATATATGACAAAAGTTGATGAAGATCACGTCTATGTTCTTCTAAAATTTCTGGAGAATATTTTCCATATTGAAGGTACATAAGATGCTTTTTGTATTTTACTTCAATGATCAGTGTTTTAGATCCCTTCTCAATTATTATATCTGGTTTTAATTGACTCAAACTCTTCCAGTAACCGAGATTATAGAATCTTATTCTGGAATTTCTTCTTATATCTGAGTAAAAACGTGCTCCTATTTTTTTAGCAAAAAAGTATGTCCAATGCTCTATCCAATATTCAAACAATCTGTCCATTTCTATTGACCAGGGTAAACCATAAAAATTACCAATATCTATTGAAAACCGGCTTTGATTAATATATTCTATACACTTTTGAATTGCTTTTTCATATAATGTACGGTAAAAATTAGGAATTCTTATCTTCTTTAATTTTTCAATATTGAGAGGCGATGGTACTACATTTTCAAGCTTTTTCTCAATATTAGCTATTAATTGTTTAGTTTTGTGTTTAATTTTAACGGGGACTTTAGAATTAGAAATATCATAAGCGATCATTCTTATAATACTTTTAAACTGGCGATGAATTTCCAAATCGATGGAATAATTTGTAATTAGACTAGTAAATTGATCATATTTTCCGTATGGAACACTTTTTATAGAATACGTATTCCAATTAACAATACCAACAGGAACTTTTGATATTACTTGCTTACTATTCATACCTTTCATAAGTAAATCAAGAGCTCGGGAAATAGCTTCTAAAGTATCAACTGCTTTGAACCACCTAGGTAAGATTCCATCATTGATAATTGGTTCTTCATCTTTTAAAAAGAAGGGTTGGTATTTCCAATCAATAGTCTCTAATATCTCGTATATTTTTATCCATCCTAATCGAGGCTTTACAACTATACTTCCATATACTTTTCCACCATAAGGGTTTCTTAAAGGAGCCAATCCAATTTTATTGCTTGGAGTGAGTATTAGTCTTTTCCTTTCGTCGTCCCATCTATAAGATATGTCTAAAAATTCAAGATATTTAGAATTTGTATAAAGCCATTTCTTTAAATATTCTTGCGGATATCTTTTATCGAATTTACCTGGTGGAAACCAATTCTTTATTTGCTCTATGGAAAATGTTTTTTCATCACCAAATTCTATTAAAGAAATTTTTACTTTCAATTTCATTCACCCAGGATATGAGCTATAATCGATAAAATCTCATTTTTCGCTATGGACAGCCTACCTTCGTTTAAATACTCTTGGAGTAGCGGAGCAATCTCATATTTTAATTTATTCTCTAACTCGTCTTTTGAGCTAGCAATGAAGTAAGTATGTCCAGGCTGTAAATGCAACTCTTCATCTGTCGCAAACTTGAAAAAAATGTTTTGAATTATGTTATAATATCTTAAGGTCATACTTTTAGTTTCTTCGTCAACTCTTTTTTCCTCTAAAATTTCTTCAAGTTTTTTCCCAGAAGGCCAAATATCAATGAATGCAAACCTCCTACGAATGGCAAAATCTAGAATAGCTATTGTTCGATCAGCAGTGTTCATTGTTCCGATTATGTAAAGATTTTTTGGCATAGTTATCTCTTTGCCTGATCTTAATTTAATTTTCCTCTCCTCATTAGGTTCAAGAAGAAATATCACTTCTCCTAAAATTTTTGCCAAATCCCCTCTATTTATTTCATCAATTATGAGCAAGTATCCTTTATCCTCATTTTTAGCTTTTTCAGCTTCTTCAATACTTTCTAATAAAGGTCCTTTATATTCTTTAAAAGTTAATTGATTTGAATTTGTATTTGGCTTTATTCCTTCAATAAAGTCTTCATACGAGGTAGATGCGTGAAATTGTATGATTTTGTAGTTAGTGATATTTGATTCTTGTTTAAGGTATGTAGCTATTTCTTCGGCCAAATAGGTTTTTCCTGTTCCCGGTGGTCCTTGTAATATTATATACTTTCTTTGGAATAGATAGTCAGCCAAATCCTGAGAACTAGGATAAGATCTCCACAAATCAATTAAGTCGGGTAATAATTGTTTTTCCCAAATCTCCTGGAAATCTTTTCTTAAAGGCCAATCTCTAAACTTACCATATAAAACTAAGTGGGAAAGAAAAGCTTGGGCACCTTTCTCATCAGGATTTATTACACAAACAGAGGGTAAATATTTACCATATTTTCCCCATAACTCTATGTAATCTGAAAAATTTCCTAGATTACTTTTTATAATATCTGGAATGTCAGAATATTCGTCAGTAATGTCATCTTTTACAAATACCTCAGTACCCTCTGTATTCCAAGATTTTCTTTTAATTAATCTCAAAAGAAGTTTTACACTTCTTTTAATCCATGGAATTCCTAGCCATTCGGCATCGTCTGTAATTCCACCGGTACCAATCCCGTAACATAAAAGCAATTGTGTAGTATCGTCTGTATTATCAGGAAATAACACCAGTGAAAAATTTTCATAAACTCCACTTTGTGGGGCATTTTCATACAGTACACCCCAATACTGTATATTTTCCTCTGGACCGCTTAGTGATTTATATCTCAATATACCATTTTTATCTATTTCATCAGCGAAACGCTTACCAAATACCACTTCTAAAAATTGCTTTGCATTCTCTAGACTTTGTTCAGCATTTTTAAGTTTTATAGATTCTAAAAGTTGCTTTGCTAGTTCCACGTACTTTTGCTTAAACATTTTCATTCAACCTCCACTAGTATCTTTCGCCTAACCCATTCACACCCTAACACTTTGGACATACGTTTAAATTTAAAAGATATCCAAATTGTTTATATATACTTATCATTAAATGACCATTGTTATCTGTACTTAACCTCATATTTCATATAAGG
>JAMOQF010000099.1 GCA_027064125.1 Acidobacteriota bacterium | reverse complement strand
ATGAAGCAGAAAAACCTGTGGTAAAAAAGGTTAGATTTAAACTACCAGTAATCACAATTGTTCTATATGGCAATGGTTCTGATATACTCTTTAAAAACTGGGGGGAAAAAATTAAGGCAGACTTACAAACCCTAAAGGGTATTTCCGACTTTTACACAAATGGACTTAAAGAGAGGATCTTTGAGGTTGAGGTTTCTCCATTAACCCTTCAAAAATATTCCCTGACCTTTAATGACATTGCAAATGCCATCAGGATGAGAAATATAGATCTCACCGGAGGCAAAATAAGAACCAAAAGCAGCGATATAATAATAAGGACAAAGGGGAAGGTGGAAAAAGTATCTGATTTAAAGAACATCCCCATAAGGAGTTTCAGGAATTCAAATATTTTATATCTCAAAGATATTGCTGCCATAAGGGAGGTACTGGATGAAGAGGGTCCCGAATGTCGTTTCAATGGAAAAAGGGCAATTTCATTTACAATAGAAAAGTCAAAAAGTGAAGATGCTGTAAAAATTGTAAAAAAAATCAGAAACTATGTGGCTGAATTAAAAAGTGAACTACCCCCTGGATTAAAAGTTACTGTTACATCCGATCTGAGTAAGTACATCAAAGACAGAATTAATCTCATGAAGAGAAATGGTATTCAGGGACTTATACTCGTATTTTTATCCCTATTAATATTCTTAAATTTCAGGGCCTCCTTCTGGACAGCCCTTGGTATTCCTGTATCTGTGGCTGGAGCATTTTGCTACTTCTGGTATAGGGGAATCACCCTGAACATGGTTGTAATGTTTGGCCTCATAATGGTAATAGGTATGGTTGTGGATGATGCAATAGTAATATGCGAAAATGTATTTAAAAAATATAAAGATGAGGGACTTTCACCAGTTAGAGCAGCAATTGAAGGCACTGAAGAAGTTATGTGGCCAGTAATGGCAACTGTAACCACAACCATTGCAGCATTTTTACCCCTTACCTTCATGACGGGAAGAATGGGAAAGTTTATGTCCGTTATGCCAATTGTGGTTTCAACAGTGCTTGTGGTCTCACTTTTTGAGGCAATTTTTATTCTCCCATCCCACCTTTCAGAAACATTTCAGGTAAAAGTTGATTATGAAAAATTTAAAAAATATAGAAAATTCTTGCACTATCTGGATGAAAAGAGAAAACAACTTCATATATACCTTGTAGGAAAATATTCAAAACTACTTGAAAGGGTATTAAAAAATAAATATATATTCGTATCCCTTATGTTCTCCTTACTTCTTATTTCCCTATCCTTTCTCGCCTTTCACTTGAGTATACAGGTTTTTCCAAAAATAGATTCCGATTATTTTTACATAAAGGTTACAATGCCAGTGAGTACGTCAAAGGAAAAGACCGCGGAAATTCTCAAAAAAATTGAAAGAGACATAATCTCCCTGAAGGATAAAAATATTAAAAACATAACCACATATATTGGACAGCAGATGGACGTTGGAAACTCTTCGAGAAAACCAATTATAATTGATAGTTCCGTGGGAATGATATTTGTGGAATTCAGAGCAACGGAAAAGAGAGATGAATCTTCCGAGGCGATTATAGACAGGGTTAGAAAAAAAATAAGCAGGATAGGTGGTATTGAAAAATTGGAATTTGTGAGGGCAGCAGGGGGGCCATCAGGTTCAGACATTGAAATTGAAGTAAGGGGAGAAAAATTAAGCCATATCAGAAGTGTGGTTGAAAAGTTAAAAAGAGATCTTGCAACTTATGAAGGGGTTTACGACATAGATGACAACGATAGAAGGGGGAAAAGGGAACTTCTCTTTTTTATAAATAAAAGGGCAAAAGATCTTGGGTTTAGCATGGAATCCCTTGGCAGTCAATTGAGATGGTACTACGAGGGATTAAAAGCCTCTGAAGTCAGAGTAGGAAATGAAGATGTGGATATAAAAATAAGACTACCAAAAAATTTAAGGAGCAGTTTAGATGAATTGAGGGACTTAAGACTTTATACTCCTTCAAAAAACTTTGTAGATCTATTTCACATTTCAAAAGCAAAGGAAAAAGAGGGAATACAAACCATTGTGAGAACAGATTATAGAAGAGCTATTACAGTTACAGCAGATGTAAATCCCAGGTATAACAATCCACAAAGAATCTGTGATTCCATTTCCAGATATTTTAAAAAATTCAGAGAAAAATACCCCGATGTAAAGATCAGATTTAAAGGAGCAAAGGAAGAAGCAAGAAAATCCACAAAATCACTTTTAGGGGCATTCATTATCGGTGGCTTTGTCATATTTCTAATCCTTGCAACCCTTTTTAAATCTTACATACAACCGATCCTTGTGATGTCTGTTATACCCTTTGGCGTAATTGGAAGTATCTGGGGACACCTCATAATGGGATACAATGTGAGTATAATATCCCTCATAGGGATAGTTGCACTAAGTGGTATAGTTGTAAATGATTCCCTTGTACTAATAGATTTCATAAACAGAAAGAGAAGGGAAGTAAAAGATGTGGATAAGGCAATACTCATAAGTGGTAAAAATAGATTTAGAGCCGTTATTCTTACCACAATTACCACAATTTTTGGGCTTTTGCCATTACTTTTAGAAAAATCCCTTCAGGCAAAATTCCTAATCCCCATGGCAATTTCAATTACATTTGGATTAGCATTTGCAACCATAACAACTTTGCTGCTGGTACCCTGTTTTTATTCAATTCTTGAAGAAATAAGGGAAAAAGTGAAGATTTTCTTCAGGTAGAAACCTCTTCCACATTCCCGGTGATTATCTTTCCTTTACTGTAATCATACTCAGATCCAAGGGTGCTGTGGGGGATTAAAAACACAAGATACATCACAACTATTGCGATAACCGTTGCCAATTTATTTTTTCTCTTTTTTACAGTAAAAAAAAGTGCCACAATCCAGAAAATTAGGGATATTAAGGTTTTATTATCCGTTAAATCCCATCCAAAGGGGACACCAGTCCAATAAGATCCAAAGGCAAATTTTTGAACTATGGGACCAAGTATTCCCCCTCCTATAAAAAGAAAAATCGTGGTCAGGTAAACAAGATAGTTATATTCCTCCTTAAAAAAAAGGGCAAGTAAAATTCTTGTGGCAAAAAAGAGGGACAAAAACATAAAAACTATATGGGGGAGTAAAATTTGAAAGGGCACACTCCCCTTAAACCTTATGACAACAGGCTTGTCAGGCACCTTGACAGATTTTCCATTCTTAATCACTTCTATGAAATAGATTAATTTACCAGCGGGTGGTTGATGGGGCAAAAAGGCCGCGAAATCCCTTCCCATTTTTTTCATCTCCAACTTTTTCCATTTTTCTTTCACTCTGTATCTTTTATAGTAAAGATATGCCTTTACACCATCCTTCTCAATAAAAATCGATATCTGCTGATCCCCTTTTCCCCCATGACTTCTTGGAAAATTAAAACTTACCCTGGAACCATAAACACTCTTTTCTCCCACAACAGGATAGGTTGGACCTGTAACCCTTTGATAGTAAGCCATGACAAGTGTAAAAATAAAGGCTATAATCCACAATAAAATCTTTTTTACCATTTAAAACTCCCTATCCACAATAAAATCAGCTATTACAGATAAAATCTTACCCCTTTCTCCAAAATGTTCTAAATGGGACTTTGCCTCTTCCACATGATCTCTTGCCATTTCAATAGATTTTTCCACCCCAAAAAGAAGTGGATAGGTCAGTTTTCCCTCTTCTCTATCCTTTTTAACCCTTTTACCCATTTTTTCCTGAGAAGAAATTTCATCCAGGACATCATCAACTATTTGAAAGGCAATACCAATATTTTTAGAATAATTATCCAGAAACTCTTCTTCTTTTTTAGTTGCTCCTCCCATAATATACCCTATTTTTACAGCAACAGAAATTAGGGCACCTGTTTTTTTACTATGTAAATCAACCAATGTGGAATGAAGTTTTTCAATATCTTCCACTTTCCTATTTTTATCTGTATTTTCCATGTCAAAAACCTGGCCTGCAACCATACCATAAGGGGTACCAGAGGCCTTGCTGACTTCTTCAATGACTCTTACTTTCCTCATTGCATATTCTTCTTCCTGAGGATATTTTGAAAGTATAAAAAAGGCATACGTCAAAAGGGCATCACCAGAGAGAATTGCTATTGCCTCACCAAATTTTTTATGAGAAGTGGGTTTACCCCTTCTGAAGTCATCATTGTCCATTGCAGGTAAATCATCATGTATAAGGGAATAGGTATGTATTAACTCTATGGCAGAAGCCGGGGGTACTATTACACTATCTGACAAAAAATAAATATCTCCAGTGGCAATAGAGAGAAGAGATCTAAGCCTCTTCCCCCCTGCAAATATAGAATACCTCATTGCCTCATGTAAAATGGAAGGGGGATTAGAAATGGGAGGTAAAACCCTTTCCAGAAAATCTTCTACCAGTAAAATCTTTTTTGCCCTGTAATCCTCAAAATTCATCTTTTCCACCACCTTCAAATGGGAAATCCACCTCTTTTAACTCTCCCTCTTCTTCAATTAACATTTTTACCCTCTGCTCAGCCTCTTTCAAAGTTTTCAGGCATTCCTTTGCCACCTTCATTCCATCCTCAAATATTTTCATGGCTTCATCAAGGGGAAGATTTCCCTCTTCCAGCATTTTTGCATACTTTTCAAGTTTCTCAAGTTCCTCTTCAAAATTTTTAAAATTTACTTTTTTTCCTCTTCCCACCTCTTTTCCTCCTTAATCTCCTCAACTTTACTTACGATTTTACCCTCATATAAAAGGGAATATATTTTATCTCCCCTCTTTAAAGAAGTGACATTCCTGATGCTTCTTCCCTCTTCATCAAGGGTTATGGAATATCCCCGTGCAAGCACACTCTGAGGAGACATATTATAAATTGTCCTCTTCAAAAATTCTATTCTTTCCGATTTACTTTTTAAAAAATTTTGAAAAAGGAAAATTAACCTTTCCCTTGCTACCCTGAAGAAGTCCATTTTTTCTGGAATTTGTTTTATGGGAGAATTAAATTTCAACTTCTCAAAATTTGAAAAGATTTTATCTCTTTTTTTCTCAAGATTCCTTTTCATTCCCATCTGAATCTTGAACACAAAAAGATCAATATCCTGATACAAGTTGAGTATTCTCCTCTCAAATAGGAAAAAGCCTCTCTCCTTCTTTAGGATTTCAATCCTGTTTCTCTTAAAATCTATCTCCCTTAAAACTGCCCTTTTGAGTCTCTCTGTGGATGTGAAAATTCTTTCAAGATAAACAGAAAGAGGCATAGCAACAATTCTTGCTGCAGCAGTAGGAGTTTCAGCCCTTTTATCAGCCACAAAATCGGAAATTGTAAAATCTCTCTCATGGCCAACTGCAGAAATTATGGGTTTTTTACTTTTAAAAATTGCCCGCGCCACAATTTCTTCATTAAAAGGCCAGAGATCTTCAATACTTCCACCACCTCTTCCTATGATAATTACATCTATATCTTTCCTCCTATTAAAATACTCTATCGCTTTCACAATCTCCTTGGATGCAGATTCTCCCTGAACCTTTACTGGATACAAAAGTATCTCAACAAGCGGATTTCTCCTTCTTAAAGTCTTTATAATATCCAAAATTGCCGCTCCACTTTTTGAGGTTGCAACACCTATTTTTTTAGGAAAAGAGGGGATTCCTATTTTATGTTCTTTTGAAAAAAGTCCCTCCTTCTCAAGTTTTTCCTTTAATCTCTCAAATTCAAGATAAAGTGCTCCTTTTTTATCCTGAAGAAAAACCCTATTTACAATAATCTGATATTCACCCCTGGGAGGGTATAGGGAAATTCCGCCATAAACCACAATTTCATCCCCATCCCTAATCCTCTTCACTCCCTCACTTACCATACTTCTAAAAAGAACACATTTTATTTGAGAATTTTCATCCTTAAGCACAAAATAGTAATGACCAGAAGATGCAGGTCTGAAATTTGAGACCTCACCCCTTACTAAAATTTCATAAAAATTGGACTCAAGGATGTTTTTTATTTCTTCCGTAATTTCAGAAACAGTATAAATGTGAAATCTTTCTTCAACCAACACACACCTCAAATTTTTCCAATATCTCACCGCATAAATAAAGGGACCCAAAAATAAATATGGGGGAATCACCACATCTACTTTTAGCCCATTCTATTGCCTTACATACATCTTCAAAGAAGGTAAATTCCCTGTTCTTAATTTCCCTTGCATAATCTTCAAAATTCGCACTTCTCGAATTATTTACCCTTAAAAAAGCCACTTCTTTTGAAAAAGAAAAAAGGTCCCCAACCTTCTTCAAAATATTTTTATCCCTCATGGCTCCAAAAAGAACCACCGGTTTTATACCCCATATTTTAAATTCCTCACTCAAACGATTTAAACCCGCCTCATTGTGGGCTCCATCTATGTATATATCTGGATTATGTGAAATTTTTTGAAATCTACCTAAAATTTTAGTTTCATTGATTCCTTCTACAATGGTTTCCCTTACAAATTTTTTTTCTAAAATTTTTTCAAGATGGTGGAGGATAAAAAGGGAATTCAAAATGTTTTCCACCTGATATAAGCCTTCACTTATGGGATTAAAACAGAGTTTTTCCCCTCCATATTCCACCAAAAACTCATACCTAAAGGGTTTAGATTTTTTAAAACCTACCAAATTAACCACTTCACTTTTCTTCTTTACATTAAATTTGTCTTTTGAAATGTTATAAAGGAAATCATTCCCAACGAGATTTAAATTGGATTTCTCAAAAATAGCCACCTTTTCAAGTGCTATCTCTTCCAGTTTACTCCCAAGAATTGATTCATGATCAAGGGATACATTTGTTATAAAAGAAATATCCTTATCCAATACATTTGTGGCATCAAGCCTTCCCCCAAGTCCAACTTCAAAAATGGATATTTCACATCTTAAAAAAGAAAAAAGATAAAAAGAAGTGAGAAACATAATCTCAAAAAATGTTGGGAGCCTGCCAATTCTACCTTTATCATATTCTCTGCGGCTAAGTTTATCTACATACCTAAGCCCATCAATAAAAAGTCTTTCATCTATAACTTCCCCATTAATAACAATTCTTTCCCTTGGAGAAATAAGATGAGGAGAGGTAAACAATCCACATTTAAAACCAGATCTCATTAATACTGAGTTTAAAAAAGTGGCAGTGGATCCCTTACCATTTGTGCCACCTATCACAATATTTATAGAAGAAGAGGGAAAATCACTTTCTATTACTTTTTTAAGATGGGATACCACATCCAATGAAAAATTCGCTTCCTTAAGTTCCCTTCTACTTCTTTCATAGAGGGACTTTAAAAAAATATCATTTTTTTGCATCAGTTAAAAAAAACTTGAGTGCCCTTACAATGTACTCCTTCAGATTTCTTCTATCCACTATTGCATCCAGCATACCATGTCTGAGCAAAAATTCCGACCTCTGAAATCCCTCGGGCAATTTTTGTCTTATTGTCTGTTCAATCACCCTGGGACCAGCAAACCCAATTAATGCCCCTGGCTCAGCAATATTTAAGTCTCCCACCATTGCAAAACTTGCCGTAACTCCACCAGTTGTGGGATCAGTTAAAACAGAAATAAATGGTATCCCCGCCTCATCTAACCTGGCAAGGGCACTATTGATTTTTGCCATCTGCATAAGGGACAAAACCCCTTCCATCATTCTGGCACCACCAGAGGCACTTACAATTATTAAAGGAATTTTCAATTCAAGGGATTTTTCAACCATCCTGGTTATCTTTTCCCCCACAACAGATCCCATACTTCCACCAATAAATCTGTATTCAAGAGCCACTACTATCGCATCATAACCACCTATTTTCCCTTTAGCACATCTAACAGCATCTTTGATTCCAGTTTTTGCCTCCATATCCTTAAGCCTATCCTTATATGCCTTTTTATCCACAAAGTTAAAGGGATCTGGTGAATATAGATGCTCGTCAAACTCCTCAAATTTTTCATCATCAAAAAGCATTTTTAATCTGTCAAGGGAGTATATTTTGAAATGATACCCACATTGGGGACATACCATCAGATTTTCTTCCAGATCTTTTTTCCAGAAGGTGGTATTACAATTTTCACATTTTGTGAACTGTCCATCCGTTACAACCCTCTTTTTTTCCCTGAGTCCATTTTTAAATTTTTTCCTTCTAAAAAACGCCATAACTATCTCCTTTCAGGAGAAGATTTACCGCCGGGATTTGGTTTTAAAGCCTTAATACTAAGTCTTATTTTATTGGGGGCATCTATTCCAATGACTTTTACAGAAACAACATCTCCTATCTTTAAAACATCGGAAACACTTCTTATCCTTCTGTGGGAAATTTCAGAAATATGCAACAACCCTTCTGTTCCCGGAAAAATTTCAACAAAGGCCCCATAACTTTCTATTCTTTTTACTTTGCCTTCATAAACTTTTCCAACCTCAGCTTCCTGGGAAACTCTCTTAATAAGTTCAAGTGCCCTCTTGCCATTTTCAGCCCCAACTGCATAGACTTTAACCACGCCATCAGGTTCAATATCTATTTTTACATCTGTTTCCTCAATAATTGCCTTTATATTTTTACCACCAGGACCTATTAAATCCTTTATCTTTGCCTGTGGAATATTCAAATAGTAAACACGAGGTGCATAGGGAGATAGGGATGCCCTGGGCTTTGAAATTGCCTCATCCATTTTATCAAGTATAAAAAATCTTCCTTCTTTCGCCTGTTTTAAAGCCTTTTTCATAATCTCTTCATTTACACCACTTATTTTAATATCCATCTGAAGGGCTGTTACCCCATCCCTGGTGCCAGCCACTTTAAAATCCATATCACCATAGTGATCTTCAAAACCAGCTATATCTGACAATACAACATAGTCATCACCCTCTTTAACAAGCCCCATGGCAATCCCGGCAACTGCCTTTTTTATGGGTACCCCTGCATCCATTAAAGCCAAGGATCCACCACACACAGTAGCCATGGATGAAGAGCCATTGGATTCAAGAATATCTGAAACCACTCTTATGGTATAGGGAAATTTTTCTTCAGGTGGAATTAAGTGCTTTAAAGCCTTTTCAGCAAGGGCACCATGTCCAACTTCTCTTCTTCCCGGAGCCCTCATAAAAGCGACCTCTCCCACACTAAAGGGCGGAAAGTTGTAATGCACCATAAAAGTTTTCTCAGACTCCCCATCAAGGGTATCCATAAGTTGAATATCCTCTTTAGTACCAAGGGTAACAGTTACCATAGCCTGTGTTTCACCCCTTGTAAAAAGGGCTGATCCATGAGTTCTTGGAAGTAATCCAACCTCAATTGATATGGGCCTTATCTCGTTAAAGGCCCTTCCATCAGGTCTTCTACCATTTTGTATTAAATCTTCTCTAAATATCTCTTCCTTTAATTGATCAAAGATTTTTCCATACAAAATCCTTTTTTCCTCATCTTCTCCCGCAAGTTCAATCATTTCATTCTTCACATTCTTCATTGCCCTGTTGCTGTTCAGCTTTCCAGGAGTGTGAAGGGCTTCAAAAATTTTATCTTTAAACTTTTTCTTAAATTCTGAAACAGTACTCTCAGGAAGGGAATCTTTTTCAACAACCCATTTTTCAGGAGAAATTAGTCCAAAAAGTTCTTCCTCTATTTCCACAATCTTTTTTATTTCTTCATGGGCAAGACTTAATCCTTCTATAATGATATCTTCACTAACTTCTTTAGAACTACATTCAACCATTACTATTCCATCTTTATGGCCTGCAACAACCAAATTAAGGAGGCTTTCATCCATTTGAGATGTTGAAGGATTTACTATCAATTTATCCCTCAAATAGCCTATCCTCACACATCCAATAGGTGTGGTAAATGGAATATTTGAAATGTAAAGAGAAGCGGAAGCTCCAATAACACTTAAAATATCCGGATCATTTTCTCCATCTGCAGAAAAAACAAGACCTATAACCTGTGTATCGTTGTGATATCCTTTAGGGAAAAGGGGTCTTATGGGTCTATCAATTAATCTACTGGTGAGCACCTCTTTTTCAGTTGGTTTTCCCTCACGCTTATTGAAACCTCCAGGAAATTTCCCTGCGGCATAGGTATTTTCTCGGTAATCAACAGTAAGGGGCAGGAAATCAAGACCTTCCCTCTTTTCCTCAGAGGCACATGCTGTAACAAGCACAAGGGTCTCACCATAAGTTACAACTACACTTCCATTTGCCTGCTTGGCCACTCTGCCCGTTTCTATTTTTAACTTCCTCCCCCCTATTGTCGTTTCAACACTTCTTATCATAAAAACTACCTCCTAAAATTCACACATCCAAAAAATTATACGTTTTTTAAAAAAATTTTTCCACTTTTTTTGGGAAAGGGGAGAGGAATACCCCTTTGGGATAAGGTTACTTTCTTAAAGAGAGTTCCTTTATGAGTTTTTTATATCTATCATAATCTTTTCTCTTCAAATACTCCAACAGCCTCTTTCTTCTACCTACAAGTTTAAGCAACCCTCTTCTTGAATGATAATCCTTTTTATGTGTTTTAAAATGTTCATTTAATTCATTTATTCTTCTCGTCAAAAGTGCAATCTGAACCTCCGGTGAACCTGTATCCTTTTCATGTACCCTGAACTTCTTTAATATTTCATTTTTTACATCACTGGTTAATGCCAACTTTTCCTCCAAAAAATAAATTTGAACTGACAAGATAACAGAAAATAAAAAATTTGTAAAGTTTTTTTTAACTCCTAAAATCGGCGATTGATTTTAGGGAAAGGGTATTTCTAAGAAGAAAATAAATGAAAATTAAGAAATAAAACTGACACCATTTCCCACAAAGTAGATGTTTTGTAATAATTGCCTTAAATATAGGTAAAATATTGCTCCTTTAAGACACACTTACGCTCTTTTCTCTTAGAGGGAAATTAAAAGAATTTTCTGTTTAGTAAATAAGGCTTATTAAAAATAAACTAAGAAATGTCCTTCAATTTCTTCTTCTATTTCTTCAATTTTGCCTGACACCTTTTATTCAAATAGAGCCTGACACAAAATCACTAAACCGACCGACACTCAAATCCTCAAATCTCACAAATCTCAAATCGCGCCTCTTATTTACCTTTCCACAAACCCCTAAAATCTGACAGAATGGAAAAGAGATTTTTCTTTAATCATTGATTTTTCAAAAAAAATTTTTCCTTAAATTAATCCAAGTGATTTAATAAATAAATTTGAAATGGAAGAAATTTATAACATTTCCATTAGGGTAGTTGATTTAATTTACGATTTCAGGGAAATCTTTTAAAATTAAAATTTTTGGGTCAATGGAATATATGTCAAGACGCGCTGCATATTCTCCAAGTCTTTCAAGAATGTATTCCCTTTTTATTAGGGTAAGAATTTTTCTATCTCTGTAAAGGTCTTCATAGCACCTTGTTGGAAAAAAGGCTATTAACTTTTCTGGTACAACATATAAAACCTTTTTCCCTTTAAATTTATTTCTATCTATTTTATGAAGAGGTATGACTTTATATCTTTTATTTAATCTCCTTAAATCATTTTCATGTACCCTCAGTTCCTTTGCAAAAACTATTAAATCATAACCCTTAATTTCGTTTAAAATTCCAATGACCCTTGTCCTTGAATCTTTAAAATTATGAACAGAAATTGCCAGATTGACCGCCTGAAAACTTTTGGGGATAAAAATTAAAAGAAGAAGAAAGATTGTTATTTTGAGGGAGAGGTTATTGCTTTTTATTTCAAGTCTTTTAAATGAATATTCTAAAAGTTTGTAAAGATTAAAAATTCCAAAACCAAATAGTATTGCTATAAATAAGTAGATTTGAACAAAGTTTCTCTGAAAGGCCATTTTAGTGTTACACATAAAATATAGGTAGATAATTGGGTATATGAATACAAATCTCAAGAGATTATTTTCCCTTTTAAATAGAGAATAAATGCCGATTATCGAAATTATGGTAATTGGAAACCCGAGATTTGTATAAAAATTTTTCATCTGAAGGAAAAAATGGGATAGTCCAGGTTCCACAGTTGCGAATGGCCCCAAAACCTTGTAATTTCTTATCTCAAATCCCACATCCTTTAAAAAATTTGGAAGATCTAAAATTGCATAGGGCATAATAAGCAAAAAAACCGCAGGGGGAATTAAAAAGATAGATATCCAGGTGATTTTTTTAATCCTTTTCCTCTTTTTAAAAAATACCCATAAAAGGGCAATCAAAGGCATTACAATGGAAATTGCACCATTGTATTTCGTGGCACTTCCAACGCCCACAAAAACTAAACTCAAATAGAGGTATTTTTCCTCCCCCTTTTTAATAAATAAAACAGAGAAATATATAACAAGAATAACAAAAAAGCTCAAGGGTACGTCATTTGTAATCCATATGGAGTAATTTATGTGAATCTGTAATACTGTAATTAGATATGCTGAAACGAGTGCAATCCATTTTTTCCCAGTTATCAATCTTACAAGTTTATAGAGCACAATTATTGAGAGAACAGATAATAGTACAGTAAGTATTCTATTCCAGTGGTAGAATTCTGGATGGGATATCGTCCAATGCCAATGTGTATCGGTAAAAATTTTAATATCTTTTGGAGAAGTCAATGTATTGTAAGGTTTAGACATTAAAAAAAGGTAGTGAATAATATCCACAATCAAGTTGAGATAAATCATTAAAGAACCGTAGTGAAAAAAATGGGGGTTGAAATCCCCTGTTTTCATTATTTTTATGGCATTACTTGCAGTTTGTGGTTCGTCCCAGTTGTAAAGATAGGGTAGCCCCTTGGATGTATGTAGAAATCTAATTAGGAAGGCAAGTAAAATGGTGAATGTGAAAAGAATTTCAAAGTAATAATTTTTAATAAATTCCCTTATCTTTTCCACACCTCTATTTTTAAATGGTTTTCTCCTTTTTTGTCAAGGAAATTCTGGACCCAAAATTTGCGATTGATTTTTGGAGAAGATTTTTTTGAGAAGGAGATGGGCAAAAATTGAGAAGTTAAGTTAGAATTATTTCCTGTGAGATAGATGTTTTATGATAACTGCCATAAATTAGGTAAAAATTGTTCCTTTAAGACATACTAAGATACTTTTCTTTACTTTGTTT
>JAMOQF010000098.1 GCA_027064125.1 Acidobacteriota bacterium | reverse complement strand
CCGTGGATACAGTTGAGAACAACTTAAGATTTCCAGGGCAGTATTATGACAGTGAAACAGGGTTTTATTATAATTTTCATAGATATTACATGCCAGAAGTTGGGAGATATCTCAGGGAGGATGAGGTAAAGAGTGATTACAATTTATATATTTATGTGGAAGATAATCCGGTTTTAAAAGTAGATAGTTATGGACTGGTGGCAAATAGTGAAGGTTGGTTGCCGTGGGGGTATTCTTATAGATGGTATCACTGGTATTATACAAAGTATGGAGTATTAATTTACATTTATCCTTCTCGAAAGTGTGAATGTGAGGCTGGAGGAAAGTTTGGGTGGATACAAAGATATAAGAATATTGGAGTAGGTGGCTCTAAAGTCTTTAAAGAGTGGTGTCCTGATAATAAACCAGGATTTAAAAGTATTTCCAGATGTGAGCATTACCACGGTTATCCGATTTATGATATTAGTAGTATCTTTTTGGACACTCCTATTATTCTAACAAAAAAGTGTTTTGGGACAGATTTTGTGACTTGTAGCGTTTGCATATATGAAAATGAGAGAAAGATTGAAGTGCTTCATTGTTTTAAATGGGGAATCAGAATTTCTGGTAATTCAGCAGAGTTAAATTATATAGGTAGTGGAAATTTTAATAAAAACTTTTGGGAGAGTAGGTTTCCAAACTGGAGGTGGATTAAGAAATGATTGTTAAAAAATTTGTATTTGTTTCATTTTTTTTATTAAATCTTTTCATTTTAGTTATGGGTGGCAGTAGCAAATATATCTCTTTTCCCCATATTTTCATCATGACTGAGAATTTGCCCATTTTAAGGGGTGAAAGGTGTCATCAATTGTTGATAGTACCTTCCAATGGGACGGAAGTAAAAATTGAGCATAGCTGGGTAGAACCTGGTTATTTTGCACTTTTTAGGGGGAGAACATGTTTTCCCCTGCCATTTGATGTTAACAGCAAAAAGGATTTTGAAAACTTTAAGGCGATGGGGTTTTGTTTTGACATACCGCTTCTTAAATTGAAAAATGGGAGAAAGTTTGGTGATTGTATAAATTTTTGTAGAAAATTCTTGGGGGATCCAGATGTCAGTTTTAATGGGATTGAAGGTTATATAAAATTTTTCCAGCACATTAATTCCATTGGTTGTAAAAGTGATATATCTTGTGTGTTTGGGGTAAAGGTTGTTATTATTTATGCCAATCACATTGATTGTTATTTTCTAAATTGGGGGAGGGGAGAGGTTTTTTTAAAGGGGTTGACTAAATTAATAAGTAAGAATTTAAAAGAAGAAGATTTTAGAAAAATAGATTGGATAAGACATTTGAGCGAGTATTTTGATAAGACAGTAATTTCACAATTTACATTTATGGGATTTGAAGTTGCAAATGGGGGTGGGAGAAAAGATATAGATAGGATTAAATTTCTTCTCGGAGGATGTGGTATAGATACATTTAAAGAGAAGGATTTTCCGGGAAAGGTGTATTTTTTGTGTCATTTTATTCTTAAACTCAACATGTTTACCTTTTTAAACAGGATGGTTTTTTCAGGTGGATCATATGAGAAATTTTTGCCTTTAATATCCATTAGGAGGGAGAGTTTTCTTAAGATTTTGAATTTTTTAGATAAAAAATACAACTCCACCAGGGTTTACATAGCAAATTGGAGTTCATGTGATAAAAGATATTGGCTTATACCTGAAGATAAAGTGGTGGTCTCTTTAAAACCTGTAAAAAAAATAGAGGGAGATAAGATAATTTCAAGTTCCAAGGGAATGATTTACTATTTGGTTGAGAAAAAAGAATTAGAGAATTTCCTGAAAGGAAATATAGTAAATGGAAATTTTCCAGATTTAGGGAATATTCTCAAATGGTTAGAAAGTGGTGGTGATGAGTTTAGAAATTTAAAGAAGGATAAAAAAAGATGGATCTGTCCAGATATTACATAAAACGGAGCAGATTATGAAATTTAAAAGACACATCTATTTTTTTCTATTTATTTTTTTGATTTTTTTGGGCTTTTTTATTTATTATTTTGTTGAGACATTTGACTATTTTAAGTGGAAGGTATTGGACAATAGGTGTAGAAAGATAAGTGAGTATTACTATTTTTCAGGGGAGAAGGGGATAGAGAAGTTAAAGTGTTTTTTATATTCTGATGTGATCAAACGGTGTCAGGCAGAAAATTCAGGCTAAAGATTCTTAGAAAAGAAAATGTAAGTAACAAAATAATCAAGGAATCTTTAGAAGCGATGAAGAAGGCTTGCAAAAGCTATTTCAGGATAACTCTTGTAAAAGGTTTTGTAATGGGGCTGGCAACAATACCTTTTCGTATGGTTTTTTATGCTGTCAGAAAAAGTGTAGGTAAGTTTGAGGCGGTGATTTATGGTTAGAAGGAGATATATTTTTTATCTAATATTTTTTCTTTTAATTATTTTTTTTGTATTTTATGCAACGAGAACCTATGATTGTTTTAGGCTCAGAATGTCCGGGATTAGACATTTTTATGCTATGATAATGAACACAAGG
>JAMOQF010000097.1 GCA_027064125.1 Acidobacteriota bacterium | reverse complement strand
GCAATAAAATTTGCCAAAGAAAGGGTTCAATTTGAACAACCCATCATAAATTTCCAGGCAATTCAGTTTAAATTGGCAGACATGGCCACTCAGATTGAGGCAGCAAGACTATTAACATATAAAGCCGCATGGTTGAAAGATAAGGGCGAAAGGGTTACCAAGCTTTCCGCCATGGCTAAAATGTATGCCTCAGAAGTTGCCCATTTTGTGTGTCATCAGGCTGTGCAAATCTGTGGTGGGTATGGTTTTATCAAGGAATATCCGGTGGAAAAATATTATAGAGATCAGAGAATTACTGAAATCTACGAAGGTACAAATGAAATTCAGAGGATAGTCGTTGCAAGACAGGTCCTCAAAGAATTTGAGTAATATCTTCCCTGGTAAATAAAAGAGGGTCATTGTAAGTCAAAATGGCCCTCCTCACATTAATTCCAAAAATTCCTACATTCTTCACTTCAAACACTTTGTAAATGAGTCTCTTTGATTCAGGATATTTTTCCATATATTCAAAAAGAATTTTTCCCTTTAGAGGGGAATTGTCCAATTCAAAAAGAGTACCAGATCCCTGTATTCCTTTTATTTCTCTAAAGTCATTGGAATCAAGATAAACAACAAAGGATACCTTTTTAGCCTTTACATGCCTGGAATTTTTTGAAGAAAAAAAGAAAAAACACCCATCATTAAAAATGAAATAAAGGGGAGCACTCCACAATTCACCATCTTTCATGAAGGATAAAACCATTACCCTTGATTTCTTTAAAAGATCCTCTAAAAAAATTTCTCTTTTATCTGTCACTTATTATAACCCAGCTCCTTAATAAGTTCATATAAATCCAGAAATAAACCATAGGCGGTTTCATCAGGCCCGGAACCCGGTCCAGCAAGGGAAACTTTCCCTAAAATATCAGTGTACAACACCACTTTATTATAATTTAAATTAACTGAATAAAGGGGATCTTCACTCCCCACAAGTTCAAGATACAAATCCCCCACAATACTATCACCTTCCCTCCTTATTTCACTTATCAATTTATATTTCTTACCTTCTTCAAGCCCCCTTTTAACCTTTTCAAGTAAAATACCATTTAAATCCACATCCGGCAAATCAGATATCTTTAACCACCCTCCCATCAATACATTTGCCAAAATAACTGTTTTTAATTTTGCATCTATTCCTTTAATATCAACATTAAAATCCTTTTCTGTATATCCCTTTTCCATAGCAAGTTTTAAAGCATTCTCAAATTCAAGGCCTTCATCCTCCATTTTAGAAAATATAAAATTTGATGTCCCATTTAAAACTCCCCTTATTCTATTAATCTTTATCCCCTTAAGATTATTTCTAACAAAGGAAAAAAGAGGAGTTCCTGACATAACTGTGGCCTCAAATCTAAAACTTACCCCATTCTCCCTCGCCATATCTTTCAACAAATTATAAGCAAATCCAACAGGACCTTTATTTGCAGTAATAACATGGGCAGATCTTGAAAAAGCCTTTTTAACATATGTTATAGAAGGTTCTCCATTTTCATAGTTCGTAGAAGTGGCCTCTATCATTACATTAAAATCCACTTCCTCCAAAATTGAATCCAATGTTAAATCCCTTAAAATAGTTCCAGAATCAGGCTTAAATTCCTCAAAAGTATACTCATTAGAAAAAAATCTACTAATCTCTTTTGGACTGATGGGCTTGCTCGAAATAAAAGATCCAAGTTTTTTGTCCACAATACCTACAAAGCCAATATTAAAGGTATTTCCAGAATCAATATTTGAAAGAAGTTTTATAAAACTTTTTCCCACATTCCCACATCCAACAAGTAAAATTTTAATATCCATCATATCCTCCATACAAATTAATAAATTTTTATTTCATTATAAATTGTATCCCTTTCAACGGGTATTTTTCCAGATTTTTTAATTAGTTTTATCATTTCTTCTTTACCCATTCCCTCCTTTGTTTCAGCCCCCGCACTGTGAATTATCTTTTCCTCCTCTACGGTTCCATCCAGATCATCAACTCCAAAAAATTGTGAAATCTGGGCAAGCATAGGGGTAATCATTATCCAGAAGGCTTTTATGTGGGGAATGTTGTCTAAAAAAAGTCTTGCCACAGCAAGCATCTTTAAATCATCATACCCTCTTTTATTGCCAAAATCCCTCATATTGGTATTTTTAGGAAAAAAAGGAAAAGGAACAAAAGCCATAATATTTTCAATTTCATCCTGTAACTCCCTTAATTCCAGAAGATGGGAAACCCTTTCTTCAAAGGTTTCAATATGACCATATAAAATAGAGGAATTTACTTTTATCCCCACCTTAGAAGCAGATCTGAGTACATCTTTCCAGCCAGAAGGAGAAAGTTTATCGGGACATATTTTTTTTCTAACCCTCAATGAAAAAATTTCTGCTCCTCCCCCTGCAAGTGCAGAAAGGCCTACTTCCTTTAGTTCAATCAAGGTATCTTCATAACCCTTTTTACCAATCTTAGAAATAAAATCTATTTCCACAGGGGTAAATGCTTGAATTTTAACATGTGGCAAAACCCTTTTAATCGTTCTTATCATATCAACATAAAAGGTATAAGGGTAATCTGGATTTAAACTACCAACCACATGCACTTCATTTATTCCCATATCTTTTGATCTTTTTATCATTTCCTCTATTTGAGAGAGAGTAAGGGAAAAGCCATCCTCATCGCCTTTTTTTCTATAAAATGCACAAAAATTACACCTGTTAACACATATATTTGTGTAATTTATATGTCTATTTACTACAAAATAGGTCTTATCTCCATGTAGTTTTCTTCTCACAAAATCAGCAAGTTTTCCAACTTCCACTAAATTCTTAAAATTAAATAGAAAAACACCATCTTCAAAGGATAGTCTCTTCCCCTCCAGAACTTTCTTCTCAATGCCCCTGAAGATTATGTAATCATTACTCAAAATTTCCATTCCTACCCTCTTAAAAGATAATCTAAAAATGTAAAGAAAAAAACCCCTACACTAAAAAGACCATTTAAATTGAAAAAAGCAATATTTACTTTACTTAAATCACCTTCATCAACTAAAAAATGCTCAAAAATGAGAACGATAGACATTGCCAAAAAGCCCCAAAAAGCAATCTTTCCAAGAGAAAAAAGTTTAACGGAGTATAAAAGTAGTAGGGCAGTAGAAACATGCAAACCAGAAGAAATCTTCAAAGCCTTTCCAACTCCAAACTTAGAAGGAAAGGAATAAAGCCCCATTTTAGTGTCAAAATCCCAATCCTGACAGGAATAGATTATGTCAAAACCAGCAACCCAGAACATCACAATAAAAGCAAGGTAAAATAGTCTCAAATCAAAACTTCCGGTAACCGCAATCCATCCACCCGCAGGCGCTATTCCAAGGCAGAAACCAAGGACAAAATGGCTAAAGTGGGTAAATCTCTTTGTATATGAATAAAACAAAACCAGAAAAAGTGCAGGAAATGATAGATAAAAGGAAAGAGGGTTCAATTTATAGGCAGAAAATATAAAAACCACACTGCTTAGGATAATAAAAATTACCACAAACTCTCTACTTATCTTTTTTGAAGGAAGTTCTCTATTTTTTGTTCTCGGATTAAGTCTATCATACTTTAAATCTGCAACTCTATTAAATGCCATGGCAGCACTCCTTGCCCCTACCATGGCTAAAAATATCCAAAAAATTACCCTCACCGGGATTTTACCATGTCCCCCCAATAACGCTCCCCAAAAGGCAAAGGGTAAGGCAAAAATGGTATGTTCTATCTTTATCATTCTGAAAGTATTTAAAAGGTAATTAACCTTCTTCATCGCCACCCCACCTTCCTCTAATTTCATTTTCAATCTTTAAAAAATCCAAAATTTTAATCACAACAGTATCAACCAAATTTTCAATAGAAGAAGGCTTCCCATAAAAAGAAGGAGAAGCAGATAAAATGGCTCCCCCACTTAAAATAATTTTCTCCATATTTTTAACATGTATTAAATTAAAAGGCATTTCCCTTAAAACAAGAAGTAATTTTCTTCCCTCTTTAAGGGAAACTTCGGCTGATCTATGGATTAAATTTAAATTTACTCCACTTGCTATAGAAGAAAGTGTACTCATGGAACATGGAACCACAACCATTCCATCTATTTTAAAACTCCCACTTGAAATTGGGGCAAAAAAATCATCCACATCAAAAATTTTCACCCTGTCATATTTCCCTAAATTGGAGATGGGAAATCCCATTTCATATTGAAAAACCCTTTCACCAACATGAGAAGCAACTAAAAATATTTTCTCTACATCTTTACTTTTAACAAGGTATTTTAACAATCTAAAAGCGTATATGGAACCACTTGCCCCTGTAACACCAACTACTATTTTCATCTTAATTTTTTAAAACTAACAATAAGGAAAAGTTTACCACAAAAGTTTTAATCTGCTTCCAAATTTCTCCTAAATTTAAAAATGGAAAAGGGTGAACCAATCTTTAAGGAACTAAAGAGTGATGAAAATCCAGTATAGGAAAAGCCAAAAATAAAAAATAACATAAAGGGTACAACTCCTACATTCCCCATCAATGTGGAATAAACACAAATCCAGAGGAAATAAATAACAAATCCAATTTCAAAAAGAGTGGTTAATTTTATTTTTTCACGATATTTTTTACCTGTCCATGAATCTATCTTACTGACTATACTATATTTTGGAGTCCTTACAAAGGAAGATTTTATACCTAAAATTGCCTCTATAACGCCTTTCCCATTTATTAAGGAAATCCCAACACCAAGAGACATTGCAAGGGGTATCAAAAAGGCCCTTTTCTTCCAATCCACATATAAAGCTCTTTGAGATTCAAGATAAAATAAAAATACAAAAAGGGTAGAAGCCACAAAAATTGGCAAATCCAGAAATAACATCTCAAATACACCCTGATTAAACCTCACAATTATTACTGGAAGTATCATAATTGAAAGTAATATCATGAGGGGATAGGATATATTACTTGAAAGATGGAAAAAGCACTCCTCCTTAATTTTTTTATCTATATCACTTTTTAAAATTTTAGGAAGCAACTTTTTACAGACCTGCATTCCGCCCTTTGCCCACCTATTTTGCTGGGATTTAAATCCATTCATCTCAACAGGTAATTCAGCCGGACAAACAACCTCAGGGAGGTAAACAAATTTCCATCCTTTAAGTTGTGCCCTCAAACTCAAATCCAAATCCTCAGTTATGGTGTCGTGTTCCCATCCACCTGCATCTTCTATTGCTCTTTTTCTCCAGAGTCCCGCCGTTCCATTAAAATTTACAAAAAAACCAGCCCTGCTTCTGGGAAGGGATTCGAGCATAAAATGTCCATCAAGTAAAATGGATTGGAGTTTTGTCAAAAGGGAATAATCCCTATTGATGTGTACCCACCTTGTTTGAACAATTCCCACCTCTTCATCTGTAAAGTAATCAACTGTCTTTCTTAAAAAATCTTCATGGGGAATAAAATCTGCATCAAATATGGCTATTATTTCACCCTTTGCTGTTTTAAGTCCATTTTCAAGTGCTCCTGCCTTAAATCCCACCCTATTTTTTCGGTGGATATATTCTATATCAAACCCCCTATCTCTCCAATATTTTACACTTCTCTTCATTATTTCAACCGTTTCATCTGTAGAATCGTCCAGGACCTGTATGTGAAGTTTATTTTTGGGCCAGTCAAGTTTACACACTGCATCTAAAACCCTTGGGCCAACATACATTTCATTGTACATGGGAAGTTGCACAGTAACCATTGGTTCTTCAGGAAATTTTTTCAGAGGTCTAAACCTGAAATTTTTATATTTCTTAAAAAGTCTCAAATAGTAAAATCGTCTCACTCCATATACTGAAAGTACTATCAAAGTCAAAAAGTAAATGGATAAAACCAAAAAATCAAAGGAATCCATTCTATACAAGTAGGACAGGTTTCCACTAATTAAAGCCTTATCAAGAGCAGAAAGAGAATTCATACACTTCCTCCACAATACTAAAGGTTCATTTTAACCAACTAAGAAAACATTTTTTAGTAAACTTTTGTAGTTAATTGTAAAAAAATGTAAAAAGGATTAAAATAAAAGTATGAAAAACATTTTTTCTATTACTCGTCACAAACTTATATTGTTTTTCATCATAATTTCGGTCATTACAGCACTTTTTTTCTTTTTCAATCCCACAACAAAAAATAAAAAGGTAGAGATATTCCCCACCATAGGATTATCAGGGCCAATAAAATCCCTAAGTCCAGTTGATCTACCCCCCCAATGTAACCCAATTATACAAAAGGTATATGAACCCCTAGTAAAAATAGAACCTCCCTTCAAAATTGTACCCATCTTAGCCGAAAGTTGGGATAACCCCACACCCAACCAATGGAGATTTGTATTGAAAAAAAATGTATACTTTCAAAATGGAGCCCCTCTTTTACCAGTAGATGTAATTTATTCAATAAAAATATACAAAAAATATTCGAAAATAAATCTATCAACAATAAAAAATATTGAGGGATTTGGAAAGAGGAATATAATTATAAACACGCTTTTCCCCGATCCCTATCTGCTATTTAAATTGTCAAATGTATACATTATACCCCACGGTTCAAAGGATGAAGTAATCTCTAAACCAAATGGAACTGGTATGTATAAGTTAAAGAGGTGGAAAAGTTTTTCAGAAATTGAATTCATAAAAAACACTTCCTATAGAGAAAAAATTGAAAATTTACCCGATAAATTCTATGTTAAGATTTTTTCCGACGTAAATTCTCTCTTAAAGGATTTCATAAAAGGTAAACTGGATGCATGTTGTATAAATAAAATAATTCCACTTAAAATTTCTGATACCTATCGCAAAAACATTATCTTACAACCCTCTTTTTCTTCCATCTATCTGGGAATTCATCTTGATGAAAGAAAATTTTCTAAAATGGATTCACTCTATTTAAAAAAAATCTTTTCCATAAATATTTCAAGAAAAAAGATAAGTAAAACTTATAAAAACTTTTTAATTCCTACCTTTTTCCCCATTTTTTCCGGGTTATACAATTTACAGGAAAAGTATATTCTGGAGAAAACTTCTCTCAAGAAAAAAAATCTTCCCAAAAAATTCAACCTTTACTATCAATTAAATCTCAAAAATCTTGCATATGAAGTAAAAGAAAACCTAAAAAAAATTGGATACTATGCAAAAATAAAGTCAATGAACAATTTTTCTAATAATAATAGGGAAAATTATCTGGTTCTATTTTCCTATAATTTCTACAAAAATGGTATTCATTCTTTTTTCTCAGATGTATGCATGAAAAAAATCAAAGGAAACTTCGTAAACTATGGAAGATTTAACTACATAAATTTTGAAAGTAAGCGCATGTCAAACCTCATAATAAATTTCCAGAAAAGTGGCAATTATGAAGACCTAACTTCAAAAGCATGCGAAATCTTCAATAAAGACTACCCATACATTCCCCTTTTTGAAGTTAACAGGGTAATATTAATAAATAAAAAGAGGATAGACAAAGATTTTCTACCTTTTTAAGTTGGTATTGACAATTAAAGTTAAAAGTTATAAAAAATAAAATATAAAAGGAGGAAAATATGAAAAAATCTTGCTCATTATTTTTTATTACTCTCCTTTTCACAATATTAATTTTTGCAGGAGGTAGCAATTTGAAAAAAATAAATCTCTACTCAAACAATTTTGAAAATAATGGCTACATACCCACAAAATACACATGCGAAGGTAAGGACATCTCCCCTCAATTGCATTGGGAAGGTATCCCCGATGGCACAAAATCAATTGCGATAATCTGTGATGATCCGGATGCTCCCATGGGAACGTGGGTTCACTGGGTTATTTATAACATTCCACCAGAAAGTAATTCTCTCAAAGAAGATTTCCCGAAGGTTTCAAAGACAGAATCTGGAATCCTTCAGGGAATAAATGATTTTAGAAAAACCGGATATGGTGGCCCATGTCCGCCTCCAGGTAAACCACACAGGTACTTTTTTAAAATATATGCCCTTGACACCACAATTGATGTGAAAGATCTAACCAAGGACAAATTGCTTGAGAAAATGGAAAATCACATACTGGGATATGGAGAATTAATTGGACTCTATAAAAGATAAATTAACACCTGAAGAAAAAAGAGAAATTTATAAAAATTTTCAGGAGTGGATAAAATTAATTCTCAAAATAGAAGATCTTGAGGCAAGGTATAATTCCTTCATTAAAAAGGTCTCTAAACTCTCCCCCATGGAGTTTGCAGAAGGGCTTCACTTTATCCTGAGACAGGCACAGATGGGTAAACCTTCATTCATGGAATTTTTAGAAGTCCTAAAGATGATAAACCTATCCAGAAAGAGTTTTAGACTTGGATTTCTATATGATACATATGTATATGCGGAAAATTGGGGATACTCTGAAGTTGTTGACTTCCTGACTATCCCTCAAAAAATGGAAAAAATAGATGAAAATTTCTTTCCCGACCCTAATCAACTGGCAAATGAAATAACCCTTGGAGAAAGAAAATTTCTTGCAATGAGCACAGACATAAATACAATTGAAAAACTTCTCTTTGATCCATCCCCAATGGTTATAAAAAAACTTTTGCAAAATCCCCGTTTAAGATTGAGAGAGGTAATCAGAATAGCAGCCAAAAGACCCAATAAAGGAGAAGTTTTAAGGGTGATCTTTGAATCTAAAAAGTGGATTGTCCACTATGAAGTAAAGGTAGCCCTTGTGAGAAACCCATATACCCCCCCTGAAATAGCATTAAAGATATTGCCCCTACTCAGAGAAAAAGATTTAATTGAAGTTAAAAATGATAAAGTTTTACACCCTTTTATAATTGAAAGCGCCGAAAGAATACTTAAAAAAAAGAGAAATCAATCTTCATAAAATCTATATAAAAGTTTCCCCACATATTCTCTTAAAAAGTTAGCCTTTTTTTTCAATTCCTCTCTGTCTAATTTTTTAAAGTTATTGGGTATCAATTCTTTTCCATTTTTTACATATTGTTGAATCACAAAAATTTTAGCACCTTTCACCAATTGAGCTATCTCAAACAAATCTTCCATTTTTGTAAAAGAACCTACCGTACATCTAAATTCAAAATCAACTGACGAATTTTTTAAAACTTCAATTGATTTTATAATTTTCTCCGGATTTCCCTTAAAGCCCAAAAAATCAGTATATCTACTGATGCCACACTTAACATCCATTGCCACATAATCAACTAAATTTTCTGAAAGCAACCTACTTAAAACATCGGGATTAGTACCATTTGTATCCAATTTTACAGAAAACCCCAGATCCTTTATCCCATTAACGACCTCCAAAAGGTCACCTCCCACTGTAGGTTCCCCACCACTCAACACAACTCCCTCAAGAAGTCCTTTGCGACTTTTAAGAAATGAAAAAAAATCCTTCTTTCGGTCCACACAATCTCGTGGATATACCAATTCTGGATTGTGACAATATGGACATCTTAAATTGCAACCAGCAAAATAAACCACAGAAGAAAGTTTTCCTGGAAAATCTATAAGTGAAAATGGCAAGAAATCAGTGATCATAACTTCACATCAAATACCTTTCTCTCTTTAAATTCTTCTCTCTTCCCCGGATTCCAATTTTTTACCGGTCTGTGATAACCAACTACTCTTGAATATACCTCACACTCAGTTCCCTTTACACTTTTTAACATTAATTCAAGTTCCTCAATTTTTTTTAGTATTTCACTGACATCATTAAACTCCTTCTCTTTTTCCATGTTTACCTCCTTTAAAATTCTTCAAAATATCCTTATAAAAATTTATTTTCTCCAATATCTTTTTTTCCTCTTCCATTTTGCAAATGGGACACCTCTCATGTTTACCCTTCAAATACCCATGTATGGGACATACCGAGAAAGTTGGAGTTAAAGTAAAATATGGAAGTCTAAAATTTGTAGAAACTTTTTTTATCAATTTCTTACAAACTTCAATATCTTCTATCTCTTCTCCCAGAAAAAGATGTAAAACCGTCCCACCTGTATATTTTGTCTGAAGTCTATCCTGTAAGATAAGTGCCTCAAAGGGATCAGAAGTATATCCCACAGGAAGTTGAGTTGAATTTGTATAATATGGAATATCCTCCCCTGCTGTTATTATATCTCCAAATTTTTCCACATCAATTTTAGCCAATCTATAAGTGGTTCCCTCACCAGGCGTGGCTTCAAGGTTATATAGTTCCCCATCTTCTTCCTGAAATTCTCTCATTTTATCAAGCATAAATTCCATCATTTTTTCAGCCAGTTCTATTCCTTTTTCCACTGTTAGATCAGCCCCATTAAAATTTTTTAGCGCCTCATTCATCCCAATTATGCCAATTGTATTAAAGTGATTGCTCCAATAGCATCCAGTTCTTTTCTTGATATCCTTGAGATAAAATTTTGCATAGGGATAAAGCCCATTTTCTGTAAGATTTTCAAGGACTTTTCTTTTAATTATCAAACTCTCCCGGGCAATTTCCATCAACTCCCCAAGCCTTTCCTTAAATTCTCCAAGGGTCTTTGATAGGTAGCCAATTCTTGGCAAATTTATGGTAACCACACCAATGGAACCTGTAAGGGGATTCGCCCCAAAAAGTCCACCACCTCTTTTCCGCAGTTCCCTGTTATCCAATCTCAATCTACAACACATACTTCTAACATCATCTGGAGAAAGATCACTGTTAATGAAATTAGCAAAATAGGGAATCCCATATTTAGCAGTCATTTTCAAAACATATTTAAAGACATTACTTTCCCAGTTGAAACCATCGTATAAATTATAGGTTGGAATCGGAAAGGTAAAAATTCTACCCCTTGCATCCCCCTCCATCATGACCTCACAAAAGGCCCTATTTATCATATCCATTTCCTTTTGAAACTGGGAGTATTTTTCCCTTTTTATCTCTCCCCCAACAACCACGTGTTCACCCCTTAAATTTGAAGGAACCACAAGATCCATGGTAATATTTGAAAATGGAGTTTGAAACCCGACACGAGTGGGAATATTTAAATTAAAAACAAATTCCTGAATCGCTTGCTTTACTTCTCTATAATTTAATTTATCATAATACACAAAGGGCGCTAAAAATGTGTCAAAATTTGAAAAAGCCTGAGCTCCAGCAGCTTCTCCCTGCAGAGTATAAATGAAATTCACAATTTGCCCAAGAGCAGTTCTCAAATGCTTTGCAGGTTTACTTTCAACTTTCCCTTCAACACCCCTGAATCCCTTCAATAAAAGGTCCCTCAAATCCCAACCACAACAATAAACGCTTAAACTCCCAAGATCATGTATGTGTATGTCACCATCCAAATGTTTTTCCCTTACCCTTTCAGGATATATTTTATACAACCAATATTTTGCAGTAACCGATGCGGCAATATGATTGTTAAGTCCCTGAAGTGAATAACTCATATTGCTATTCTCATTAATTCTCCAATCCCTGTGCCCCAGATAATCATCAATTGTATCCTCAATATTGACAAGCAACTTTTTTATATTCCTGAATTCACTTCTTTTCCTTCTATATAGGATATAAGCCTTCGCAGTTTTGGCATGTCCATTTTCTATTAAAACCTTTTCCACTATATCCTGTACCTCTTCAACCTCCGGTATTTTACCCCTGAACCGTTCTTCCAATATGGCCACAACTTCATCTGTCAACCTTTCAGCCCTTTCATAGTCTTCTCCCCCAACAGATCTCGCCGCTTTAAAAATGGCCCTTGAGATCCTCTTCCTATCAAATTCATCAATCCTTCCATCTCTTTTTTTAATTAGTTTTATCGCCATATCACCACCATATATTGTATATCATAATCATACAACACCAATATATAGACACATACATAAACTGTCAAGTGTTTTTTAAAAATTTTTTAAAAATAAATTTATTGAATTGAAGGCAAATTAAGATTAAAATTTTGAGTTAAATATTTAGGATACTGCAAATGTGTGGGATTATCGGCTATATTGGAGAAAGAGAGGCTTTACCCCATCTTATAGATGGTCTCAGAAAACTTGAGTATAGAGGTTATGATTCCTGTGGAATTGTGGTTGAAAACAAAGATGGGGAAGTAAAATTATATAAGACAAAGGGAAAAATTTCCCATCTGGAAGAAATATTAAACAATGAAAAAGAAATAAGGGGCAACCTTGGACTTGGTCACACAAGATGGGCGACACACGGAAAACCATCTGAAAAAAATGCCCACCCTCACTTTGACTGTGAAGGAAAAATATTTATTGTTCACAATGGAATAATTGAAAATTTCAACTACTTGAAAAGAGATCTAATAGAAAAAGGTCACAAATTCCACTCAGAAACAGACACCGAAGTACTGGCACACCTTATAGAAGAATTCTATCAGGGAGATTTACTTACAGCAGTCCTTAAAAGTCTGGAACTTGTCCGGGGTACCTTTGGAATAGGTATAATACACAAAGATGAACCCGATAAAATAGTGGTGGCAAGAAGGGGCAGTCCCCTGATAATAGGAATAGGAAAAAATGAAATGGTTGCAAGTAGCGATGTGGCTGCCATATTAAAATTGACAGATAAAGTAGTTTATCTTGAAGACAACCAGGCGGCAGTTTTAAAAAAAGATGACTACAAGATATATTCTCTTTCAAGAGAAAGGATCAAGAAAAAACCTGAAAAAGTTGAATGGAAATTAATAGATACCGATAAAAATGGTTTTCCCCACTACATGTTAAAGGAAATCTTTGAGCAACCTGAAACAATTTTAAATGCCACAAGGGGAAGAATTTTAAAGGAAGAAGGAACCATAAAACTTGGAGGCCTTGAATCCGTTCTGGACAAATTGAAAAAGATGAAAAGGCTTATAATACTATCCTGTGGAACTTCATATCATGCGGGATTGATTGCAAGATATATGTTTGAAAGATTAACAGATATAAATGTAGAAGTGGAATATGCCAGTGAATTCAGGTACAGAAACATCAACATCACAGAAAACACAGTGGTCATGGCAATAAGCCAGTCTGGTGAAACAGCGGATACCATAGCAGCATTAAAAGAGGCAAAGAGAAAAGGTGCCCTAACAATAGGGCTTGTAAATGTAGTGGGTTCCACAATAGCAAGACTCACAACAGCAGGGGTGTACAACCACGCAGGGCCTGAAATAGGGGTTGCATCAACTAAACTCTTTACATCTCAGGTTGTAATTCTCTTAATGATAGCAACTCTATTG
>JAMOQF010000096.1 GCA_027064125.1 Acidobacteriota bacterium | reverse complement strand
AAAAGTTATTTTTTCATCGGGCATTGACTTTAAAGTATACCATTTGAAGGCATTTACCATTATGTGGGGAATATGTGGAATATCACTATGAGATTGAAGATTATCTGGTGTAAAATCTTCCATTTCACAAATTTTTCTGTAAGTTTCACAATTTGAGTAGTGGAATTGAAATGCCTCTTTTATTGCGTAAAAGAAGATTTCATTGCACTCGTCTGTATTACAATAAGCATTTTCAATTTCAAAAAGTTTTTGAAGATATTTCATTTTTAAACTCCTGCTCTTTTATCTTTTAAATTTTTTATTTTCCCGGTTATTGGGCTCCTTTCTAAACTTCCAAGTTTTACAAACTCAACATTTAGATATACATAGTCCATCTCAACTCCCACCTTAATGGGTTCAATTTCTTTCATCAAATTTTCCGCAATTTTTTCCCTCCATTTTGAAGATATATCTGGTGTTGAAGATTCCACGGTGAGCGTTATTTTAAGTTTTTCCCTTTCTTCTCCCACATCCTCTATTGAAAGTTGATAATTTGCACTTATTCCATCCCTGGATACAAATGTAGAAAGAGCCCTTTCAACTCTTTGCATGGAAATATACTCTCCACCAATTTTAAAATCTGCACCAGCTCTTCCCTTTAAGATAAATACTGGATTTTTATCGCCACATGAACAGGGAAAATCTTTCCACTGAGCAAGATCTCCTATCCTGTATCTGATTATAGGTTGAGAAAATCGGGCTAAATTGGTAACAATTACCTCTCCAGTTTCTCCTTTGCCGCATATTTTTTCCCTTTCAAAGTCATAGATTTCCACAAATTGAAAATCTGTGGGAACATGGTACTCATTGGATTTACATTTGTTACATTGATATCCCATAAGTCCACAGTCTGCACTTGAGTAGGCAAGAGCAAAGGTCTTGGCATTTTTAAAGGCTTTTTTCAAATATTCTTGTGCACTTTTGCTCAGGTGTTCGCCGGCATACCCCAGGAATTTAATGAAATTTCCATCTAAATTTTCACTTAAAAATTTATCAGCCAGAAAAATTAGTACAGTTGGTAAACTCAGAAGTACATTGGGTTTAAATTCCAGAATGTATTTTATTATTTGATCCACATTGATGTTGGAAGATATTGGAAGGTGGACAGCTCCAATTTTTTTCAACACATCTGCCACAGAGAAAAAGGTGGGCCACAAATTTCCAGCCACAAATAGATTTGCTACAATGTCATCTTCTTTAATTCCTAAGAGTTTCATTGCTTTTGCCTGTACATTGACAAATTCCTCATATTCTTGATAGGTCATTACTCCATATCTTGCAATTCCACTTGAGCCACCGGTTGAGGTTATTAACATTTTCTTTATGGGATAGGTAAGCATTGACCTTGTCTTGGGATATGAATTGTTAAATAACTCTGTTCTTGTGAGAAAGGGTACTTTTACCCAATCTTTATAGTTTTCAATCTCATCTATATTTTTATATTTTTCCTCATAGAATTTTGAGTTTTTCTTTGCGTGCAGGAAAATTTTTCTGGCTTTTTCAAGTCTTTTTTCTTCTTCTAAATATTTAAACATTTTTACTCCTCAATGATAATTTTATGTTTTTTAGCCTTTTCTTTTTCATTGATGTTTGCAATTTTTACAGATATTAAATCTCTTCCTGCCGCAGATTTTAATTCATCATATTTTGCGGCAAATTCATTTGAAAAATTCTTCAAAAATTCCAGCAATTTCTCTTTATATTTTTCCTTCAGGTTTTTTCCGGGATTTGTTGTATATATTGTAAATTCAAAAAAATTCATATTTTCTATTTTTATTTTTCTGACTTCAAACAATCCTCCATAGTAAAATTCTCTGTCAAGGGATTCAAAGAAGTTTCCTATTTTGTTTACATTTAGATTTGTACCATAAAATATTATGGAATTTTTTGCCCTTCCAAAGACATATAAAATGTTTTCAGGAAGTTTTTTAAATAAATCTTTATCCACAAGATCTTTTACCTTTTCTCTGGGAATAATACCTCCAGTGTCCTTTGTGTTATACCTGATAAGTGGGATGAATTGATCTTTTGTAACCACTATCTCTCCATCTATTATTTCAATAAAAGCTTTAGATGAGGGAGCCAAGAGCATTGGAGGACTTTCCTCTTTGAAAAATTCCACAGATTTTTCTGGATTTTCAAGAAAGAATTTTCTCAACATAATTGTTTCAACGGTTTCTATCCCAAGATCTCCTGTATCTGCTGATCCATATCCAGTTTTCACAACCACAGGATTTTTTGGGTCATGTCCAAATCTCTTTGCAATATCTTCCCTGAAATTTTCAGAAAAGTATTCTCCCACAACTGGAAAGAAAATTTTCCCCTTTAAAAGTTCCTTTTCCTCCTGCATTAAATAGGAGATTATATTTATACTTGAGGGATTTGTGACCCAGAGAACTATTTCAAAAAACTCTCCAAATTTTTTAACTATATTTGCCCCTTCCTTTAAATTCATTCCGGGAGTAGAAACGGCAACTCCCTCCATCTGAGATGCAAGATTTCTAAAGGTACATGCAAGTTGCATACCACCAATCCAGGTCCCAAGTGCCAGATTAACTATTATCAGGGTTGTCCTTTTATCAATGGAATAATCCTTTATTAGTAATTCCTTTACTTTTTCAATATAGTTTTTTTCATCTACAGATTCTTTTGGCCAAAAAAGGCTGCCTCCCTTTGAAAAACCACTGGATGTACCTATAAGGAAACAATTTTTTAGGGAACCCCTTCTATAAAGTTCATTCATTGGAAATTTTGTAAGATAATTTTCCTTGGTCATAATTGGGATTTCATTCCAATTTATTTCTTTGGGAATTTTATTTTTTCCGAAAAATTTAGAGTATGCAGGGACTGTTTTGAATACATTTTTAAATAGAGATATTTTCTCCATGTTTGCCTCCAAGTTCTTTTATAAACCACATTCTTATTGCACTTATACTTATAATAATTCCGCTTATTGCCATAAAAAGTTTGATTCCAAGATGTTCAATGGCTATTCCAGTTAAACCATAACTAATTGGTTGTAGTGATAGCGCAATGGCACTTAAAAATGCCATTATTCTTCCCAATATTTCATTGGGTAGAGTTGATTGATATAGGGATATGAGATTTATATTTGCAAAATTTACTGAAAATCCTACCATGAAAAGGGATATTAGGGTTAAAGGAAGAACTTTTACCATTCCAAAGAGGAATACAAAAATACCCATTGTGAAAAGGGAAAGGGTCAATTTAATTTTTGGGGATGCCTTTATTTTTTTAAAACTCAAAAAGAGGGAAGAAGTAAGTGTTCCTCCTCCAAAGGCGCTCATCATTAAACCTATACCCTTTGCCCCCATTTTATATCTATTTTCAGATAAAATGGGAATAATTATGGTGATTGACGAAAAGAAGAAGTTAATTACTGCTGCTTTATCCAGCATTTTATACGCTATAGGATATTTTTTGAGAAGTTTAATACCACTTTTTAGAGTTTTTAGAAAATTGCCTTTTTCAGATGCCATATTTGATATTTTGGTTTTTATCTTTAGAATTAAAATTCCAGAAAAGAGGAAGCTGATGGAGTTTATTCCAAATGCAACGGAAATACCTATTAAAGAAATAAGGGTCATTCCAATTAAAGGTCCTAAAATTAAACTCAAATTGGCTGTAATCTGGGAAAGGGCGTTGGCTTTAGTGAGAAACTCCTTTTTAACTATTTGAGGTAAGACAGCCATTGCCGTTGGATTAAAAAATGCACTGGCTATTGACATTATTGTGCTTATGCCTATAAGTATGGGAATGTTTAACATCTCCTTGTGGGCAATGATGGCAAGTATTCCCACGCTTATGAATCTCACAAAATCAGCAATTGACATAATTATTTTTCTGTTGAATTTATCTGCAATATTTCCCGCAACAGGAGATATGAGTATTCCGGGAAGGGATACTGAAATCATAACAATTCCCACCATGGAAGCAGATTTGCTAACGTGATAGGAAAACCACAAAATTGCAAGTGCATGTACCCCATCGCCGATCTGGGAAATAATTCTTGCAAGCCAGAAGGGAAGAAAATATTTATTTTCTTTTACAATGTCAATCATAAGACTTTTTTCATCTCTTTCACTGTATAGTTGAATATTTTCTCCCCAAAATTTGAGTAAATTTTTATTCTCTCTGTGTCTATGAGCGTGTTTAGGTATTCAAATCTCAGCGCATCTTTTCCCTCAATTAGATATGGAGCTACCCCAATGAAGAAAAAACCTTTATTTTCAATAAAATCTACAATTCTATCCAGAGATGTTCCATTTAAAGGTATATTCAAAAAAATAACTTCTGCTTTAGTTGTGTATCTCAATTCTCTAAAGGCAACGGAGAACTTTTCTGTAAAATCTTCTCCGATTATTTTCACATTTATTGTTCCATATCCCCAATTGTAATCAAAGTTTGAATCCATCAAAGATGTCTTTTTCATATCTTTTCCATCTGTTATTTTAAAAGGCAAACCGATGTTCTTATAAATTTCGGATATTATTCCTGCATGTTTTTTAGGTGGTGATATTTTTCTTTCTTCAATTATCATTGGTTTGTAGTAAAAAAAACAGGTTTCTCTCTGAGACAGAGGTTTTATGTCCATTTTTCTAAAATCAAATTCCTTTGGAGTTAGTCCAAAGGAGATCCCACAGACCCTTGAACCAAATTTTTCATTGGTTTTTTGTGTTTTCAAATGACTTGTTACCGGTTGAGAAAAAATTCCTTTAAAACCATTTTCTTTTGCAGTTTTTTCCAATTTTTTTCTTAATTTGATGAATATTCCGTGGCCCCTATAATTTATATCGACAACTGCCTGTCCCAATTCAGCTACATATGGATTTCCATAAATTTCCAGTGCATAGTGACCCACAAGTTTATTATTCGATTTATCTTTTGCAACGATTGATACCAATTTGCCGGTTTCATTTAATTTTTTTATTGTTTCAGGATAGTATAGATCTTCGTTGGGATATGTATAGCCATAGGTTATGTAAATTAGTTTTGATACTTGATAGGCATCTTCAGGATTTAATCTCTCTATAATTATATTTTTTGTAGAAATTTCATTTTTCCTGCTTATTTCAAAGGGAATTTCATATTCTGTAATATTTTTTTGAGGTTTTTTAATCAAAATCTTGAGTTCATTTCCTTTTTTACCGTGGTTTATCCATGAGAGTTTTTCACAGTTTGCCCTTATAATCGCAAGTTCCATCTTTTCCATATAACTTAACTCTTTTTCGCTTCCAATTGGCATGCCTTTATCTTTAAAGGATATAATGAAGTATTTTTCGTCACTTTCTGTGGTTATTGTAATTAAAGAATCGCTTTCTTCTTTTTTCAATCTTGTAAAAATGTGCAGAAAAGCCTCCTCAGCAATTAGTGAGAAAATTTTTTTATTTTTAAATCCATAAATGGCGGCTGATTCTTCAATAAAGGCCTGAATGGTTCTGAGTGCCCTTAGGTCCGGAGGGACCTTTAGGGAAAAAGTCAGCACTTAAGTATTCCTATTTTTGAGTTTAGATAAAATTATATTAAATATGTAATATTTATTAAAGAGTTTTATATATTAAAATTTTTCAATGGTTTTATTTTTTAAGTGGGTATTTATGTTTAATCCAAAAATTTGAAATCCCATCTCTTTTTTATATTTAAAGATGCTGTATGAGGCGTTGTCAAAGTAAAATTTCCAGAAATATTCTTTTTTTAAATCAAGTATATATGCAAATATTACCTTTAAAATACTTCTGTGAGTGACTATTGCAATATTTTTCTCTTTCCTTTTAATCAATTTTTTTATCCCCTTTTCAATGCGATTGCGTATTTCTTCTAATGTTTCCCCACCTTCAATTTTGAAATTGTCCGGATCATTTATCCACAAATTCCATTCATTGGGATATTCTTTTTTTACTTTTTCTTTTTCCTTTCCCTGCCATATTCCAAGATTTATATTGTTAAACTCTTCCATTGGAATAATTTTAATTCCTAAAATTTCGCCGAGAATTTCGGCGCTCATCATACTTCTTCTTAAGGGACTTGAAAAAATTATTTCAATTTCTTTATCTTTAAGAACCTTTCCAAGGAGTTTCATCTGTTCTTTGCCATTTTCGTTGAGGGGAATTTCAAGTCTGCCTCTAAATATGTTTTTTATATTCATTTCAGTTTCTCCATGTCTTATTGGATAGAATGTCTTTTCCATTTTTTATTCCTCCTTAAGAAATCTAATGGGATTTACTTTTAAATAAAACATATTAAAGAGAAAAGATATTCCCAGGAATATAATTGAGAGTGATATGTCGATTTTTGATGAAATGTAAAAGAGGATGGCTGAAAAAAGAAAGGGCACTCCCATTATTTTGATTAAGTAAAAAATACTAAATTTTATAAATCTGTGGACAAAGATACCCTTTATAAGAAGCAGAGGTATAATGAGAATGGCATAAATCATCGAAAGGAATACAACTCCTTTAAATGAGGCAAGATATATAGATAGCATAAAGATTATTCCCTCAAATGTAAAGAGATAAAATACTATATCAGATCGTCCAAAACTATTTATCAAAACTTCACATATGGAACTAAATGCCCTGTAGATCATTACAAATGCTAAAAACTTCAGGATATGGGCACTTAAAATCCACTTTTTTCCAAAAAGGGTTTCTACAATCCATCTGGACTCGAATGAGAGAAATAGGGCCAGTGGGAATGTTATGAAAATTGTAAGTTTTGAGATTTTATAAAAGTAGTTTTTGGACCCCTGAGGATCATCCTGTATTTTTGAAAAGAGGGGAAACATAACTTTACCTATGATTGCCTTTAATTTATTTCCGGGAATGGCTGATATTTGAAAAGCAAGAGAATATGCTCCAAGTGTGGTACTCCCCAGGTATTTTCCAACTACAAAATTGTCTCCATTTCTTAAAAAATAGTTAACAATATTATAAAATACTTTGTATATACCGAAGTTAAAAAGTTTTCCTATCTCTTTTGGTCTTAAGTAAAATTCGGGATACCAGTTTACAAATTTAAAGTAAAGAATCATTTTAAAAAATGGAAACATAAGTATATTTATAACAAGTCCCCAATAACCAAATCCAAGCAATACCCCTACAATTCCGCAGATGGCACTTAGAAATAGAGAAATAAATATGATTATGTTGAATTTCTTAAAAGACATGCTTTTTAACAGCAGGGATTCATATATGGAAGAAATCCCTCCCATGAGGAAGGTTATTGAAAGTACTTTCAATACTTTTATCACCTGAGGTGTGTTAAAATATATGGCAATTTCCCTCGATGAGATATAGATGGTAATTGCTGCCAGAATTGATAGAAAGAGATTTATCCAGAATATTGTTGAAATTTGCCTTTTGTTTACTTCTTTTGCCTGTATTAATGCTACAGCAAGTCCAAGACTAAATATGGTATTTGCAAATTGTGTGACAAGAGTTGCTATTCCAATTATTCCAAAATCTTTTGGAGTTAGAAGTCTTGCCATTACAATATTAAAGAAAAAGGAGACAAGGAATATGGCTATTTCCCCTGCTGAAGACCAGAGGATTCCGCTTTTAAAATCTTTTAAAAATTTTTTTTCTTCCATCTTACAAAAAAGTTATAATTAGGGCGGATGTCAAGAGCCATAAAATAGCATTTATTAGCAATGGTATATCACTTAGAAATTCATCAGTGGGATCTCCTCCTCTTTCCTTACTATATACCAGGTATAGATATCTGAAAATCCCATATAGTACAAATGGCGTTGTGTATATTAAATTGGTAGTTCCAAATTTTTTAACAGTTGTGGGACTTGTTGTGTATAAAATATAGGAGATAAGGGTTGCAGATGTTACAATCCCTATCATTTGATCTATGAAACTGTGGGAGTATTCCTTTAATATTTCCCTGTGTCTTATATCCGATTCACTTTTTCCTATGAGGGTGATTTCAATTTTTCTCTTTGAAAGTGCTAAAAATAGGCTGAGCAATATTGTGCAAATTATCAGCCAGTGAGAAATTGAAACTGAGATAATTGCGGCCCCTGCCAATACTCTGAGAAAAAATCCGGCGGAAATGGAAAATATATCGAGTATTACAATTTCCTTTAGCCAATATGTATAGGCTATGTTTAAAAGGAAGTAGATGATACAGATTAGAAAAAAATTTCTGGAAAGAAAAAAAGAAGAAACTGCAGAAATCAAAAAGAGGAATATTGAAATGGTTGTAGCCAATTTTATCGAAATCAAGCCACTTGCAATGGGTCTTTTACATTTTGTTGGGTGGTGTTTATCCCTTTCTCTATCTCTAATATCGTTTAGGATGTATATGGAAGACGCTAAAAGTGAAAATATAAGGAAGCCAAGGATTGTTTTTAAAGTTAAATTTTTATTGTAAAATCCCTTTGAAAAGATTAAAGCAGCAAAAATAAATCCATTTTTCGTCCATTGTTTTATTCTAAGTAGGTTTATATATCTATTTGCCATTTTTTTCTATACTTATCCTTCTTTTGTTGAAATCCACAATTTCCATATAAATTTTTATGGAATTTTCGAGAGCCATGGGGCAATTTTCAGCCCATTCCATTAAAACAATATTTTCATCATTTTTTAATATTTCATAAATACCAGTACTTTCAAAATCTTCCAGGGATACTATTCTGTACAGATCCACATGGTATATTTTGGTAAGGCAATTGTATTCATTGACTATTGTAAATGAAGGACTTCTGACTATTGAAGGATCACACTTAAAACCTTTGCAAATACCTCTTATGAGTGTTGTTTTACCTGCTCCAAGGGTACCAAAAAAGAGAACAACATCTCCTTTCCCAATTACTTCCTGAGAGATTTTTTCTCCAATTTTGATGGTTTCTTCTTCGCTATTTGATAAGAAAATCATTTTCAAGTTCTTCATATTTTATCTTTTTAATAGCTTCAGGAATGTAATTAATTATATCAGTAGATATGATACCCTCTTCTTCTTTGTGGGGAAGGGCAAGATCTCCTGAAAGTCCATGAAGAAATACCCCTGCACAAATTCCCAATTTCCATGCATATTCGTTCTGTTGGTTTACCCTTGCACAAAAAGAGGCTATCATTCCTGCAAGTACATCACCACTTCCTTCTGTTGCCATTCCGGGATTTCCAGTTGGATTAATGTAAATTTCTCCATCTGGAAAGAAAATGATTTCTTTATATCCCTTTAAGATAAGTGTTAGGTTGTATTTTTTCGCTATATCTATGCCTATTTCTTCCCTTTTTTCCTCAACTTCCCCCGTGGAGATTTGCAAAATGTGGGCCAATTCCTCAGGTGATGAAAGAAGGATTAAATTTTCACATTTTCTTCTTTCAAGGTATTTTAATTGAAGTAGTTTTGTACCATCGCTATTTAATAACAAAGGGGTTTCAACTTCTGAAAGATAGTTTTTTAAGAAGTTTATATTCTTATCTTTATTTGCTATCCCTTTGCCGATTATGGTTATGTCACCTTTTTTAAGAATTTTAAAGAGATCTTTTCCTAAATTTTCTCTTTTTTCTATAATCAGTTCAGGAGTTGATGGAGAAGAATCGAGGTTTGCAAAGAGTACTGCGCTTCCACTTCCACTTCTCAGGGCTGCCATCCCACTTAAAATAGGTGCATTTTTACTTGAATCTATTCCGGAAATTATGTTGATTTTTCCAAAGTGTCTTTTAAAACTTCTTTTACTTCTTGGAAAGAACAACATCTGGAGTTCATCTGATGAAATGAGGTTGTATTTGAAATTTGGGTCTTCAAGTAAGAAGTCTGGGGTCCCTATATCTGCAACATAAAGTTTTCCAACAAATTCCTCTGCTTCTGGTGTTATTAACCCCAGTTTAGGGGCAGTAAAGGTAACTGTGAAATTTGCATATATACAATTTTCCACCGGGATAAATGTATCGCTGAATAATCCAGATGGAATATCTACACTCACGATAAAGGATGGACTTTCATTTATTTTTTCTATAATAAAACCATAATACCCTTCGGCGGGTTTTTTTAATCCTGTTCCAAATATTGCGTCAACTAATATCTGGTACTGAGAAAAATCAATATTATTTTTACTGAAACTTTTTTTATCCGGAATTTCAACAATTCTTATGTCTCTATAATTGTAGAGAATATCTAAATTTATTTTTGCATCTCCCTTGATTTCTTCCCTTTTACCTAAGATGTAGACATCAACATCAACTCCCTTTTGATGCAAATGTCTTGCCACCACAAAACCATCCCCTCCATTATTTCCTTTACCGGATATTACTGCAACTTTATAAGGAATGAGGTTCTTGAACTCCATTTCCATTGCTTTTACCACATTTATTCCTGCATTTTCCATGAGAACTATACCGGGAATTTTAATTTGATTTATTGTTTTTTCATCGATTTCTTTCATTTCATTGGAAGTTAATAGTTTCATCTTTTTCCACCTCATTTTTAATGATTAATTTTTCATCAAAATTTGAAATTATTCTATCTTTTACAATTTTTATGAGTTTTTCTATATCTTTTTTTGTGTATTGGGATGTATCGATTGGATCTGAAATTATAACTTTTATTTTTCCGCTTCTTATTTTTATGGAACCCTTTGGAAGAAGAAATCTACTGCCAATTATTGTAACTGGGAGGATGGGTTTTTGGGATAAGATGGCAAGGTAGAAGACCCCTGGTTTAAATTCCCTTATTTTCCCATCACTGCTTCTTGAACCTTCTGGAAATATACATAAAGAAGTGCCTTCTTTAACTTTTTGGGCGGCATTTTTTATGCTCTTTACTGATTTTACTGGATTTTCCCTGTGAATTGGAATGTTTCCACTTCTTTTTAAATGCCACCCTAAAAATGGTGTTTTAAATAGGGAGTCTTTGGCCAAAAATCTAAATTGAAAGGGCATGTATGCAAGCAATGTCCAGATATCAAAATAACTCTGATGGTTTGCTGTTATGATATATGTTTCATCTGGGTTAATTTTTTCCAAACCCTCTATCTCTATTTTAGCCCCACTAACCTTTATAATAAATCTTGCCCATATCTGTGCACATTTATGTTGTAAAATTCCTCTGCCATCAAAGAGGGAGAAGAATACAGAGATGGTTGCCATGATGCCAGTAAATAATATAATAATTGGATCAATAAATATCCATCGCATGAAGTATCTACTCTAAGAGAACAGTTAAATTAAAGTTTAGAACAAAGATTATCCACTATCAAGATTTTATTTATATAAAAGGATAATCAATGTTGGCACTAAGAGAGTTATTATTATTCCGTGAAATATTGATATTACGGTATACTCAGCCCCCAGTGTTTTGGTAATTATTGGTAAGGTTGTGTCCATTGATGTGGCACCTCCAGAGGATATGGGAGCCAGTTTACCAAAAAATTTTGCAAGTAAGGGAGCGGCTACAAGCGTTATTATTTCTCTAAAAATATTTGAAAGAAGAGCCAAAAAGCTTACCGTATCATTGCTGAGTGTTTTTAGTAATACACTTGAAAGGCTGTAATATCCAAATCCCCATCCTATGGCGGTTAAATCTTTTAAGGATATGTCCTTTATAAAAAAGGATAATATATATGTACCAAGGGTAGTTCCCACTATTGTTGGAAGCACCACCAGAAGAATTTTAAGCTTCATCTTTTTTACGATTTTAAGGATGTTCTCATTTGCCCCGGTTATTATTCCAACAAGGAATAACAGGATATATAGAATGTATGTGGAAATATTGGAATTATAGAAAAATTTTGGAAGAATGCTTTTATAAGACATTAAAAGTCCTGATATGAAAAAAGTTAAAATTAGAAAGTTATTTTTCATTCTTTTTCATAAAAATTGTGTAAAATAAATAAGCCAGAATGGAGCTCCCTAAAATTCCTGAAAGGGAAATTAATAGAGAATCGAATCCCAGAAGAGGTAAATTTTCCATTATCTTTGAGTTTTTTCCTATGGAAATTCCCAAAAATAAAAGTAATATGTATAAAGTGAATATTAAAAGTTTGTTTGAAAATTTCACAATTTTTTCCCTATTTCTCAGTAAAAATCCCAATACACTACCTATAAGTATTGCGAGAAGCATCTTTATCATGAGGAAAAATTATATAACAAAATTCTTTTGAAATCTCTTACCAAAAAGAGGTATTTTTCTATTTGTGATTTATTTTAATATAAATGAAATTTATTTTCATACTTTATTGACATTTTATATAAATAGTTGTATTGTTTAACATTTCTTATATTTGTGAGGTGAAATGTTATGAAGATACATGAGTATCAAGCAAAAGAGATTTTAAAAAGTTATGGTGTAACTGTGCCCAGAGGAAAGATGGCAACAGATCCATTTACTGTTTTTGATATTGCAAAGGAATTGGGAGGAACTGTTGTTATTAAAGCACAGGTTCATGCAGGTGGAAGAGGAAAGGCAGGAGGCGTAAAACTTGCAAAAGATCCATATGAGGCAGAGGAGATTGCGAAGAAGATGATAGGAATGAAACTTGTTACAAAACAGACAGGTGCAGAGGGTAAAATTGTGAGAAAAGTTCTTGTGGAAGAAGGCCTCAATATAAAAAAGGAGTATTACCTGGGTATAGTAGTTGATAGAAGTAAGCAGATGCCTGTTTTTATGGCAAGTAGTGAAGGTGGAATGGAAATTGAAGAAGTTGCAGCAAAGAATCCCGATGCAATAAAGAAGGAATATATTGATCCTGCTATTGGCTTTCAACCATTTCAGGCGAGAAAACTTGCTTTTCAAATTGGAATTCCCCAGAAATTGGTTGGGAAGGCTGCTAAATTTTTTCTACTTTTGTATAAGGCTTTTGAAGAGACAGATGCATCTCTTGCTGAAATTAATCCCTTTATTGAGACTGAGGAAGGAGAATTTTATGCACTTGATGCAAAGATGAATTTTGATGACAATGCCCTTTACAGACATCCTGATATATTGGGTATGAGGGATTACGAAGAGGTAGAACCCCTTGAGATTGAGGCATCGAGATATAATTTGAACTACATAAAATTGGATGGAAATATTGGCTGTATGGTAAATGGTGCAGGGCTTGCAATGGCTACAATGGATATAATTAAGTATAGTGGCGGAAATCCTGCAAATTTCCTGGATGTAGGCGGTGGAGCCAATGAAGAGTCCGTTACTAATGCTTTTAGGATAATCCTTTCCGATAAGAGTGTAAAGGCTGTTTTGATAAATATATTTGGTGGTATAGTCAGGTGTGATGTAATAGCAAATGGTGTTATTAAGGCTGCACAAAAAGTAGGTGTAAATGTTCCTGTGGTTGTTCGCCTTGAAGGAACCAATGTGGAGGAGGGTAAAAGATTACTTGCAGAATCTGGTATGGATTTTACCCTTGCAGATGGTATGAAAGATGCAGCAGAAAAAGTTGTTGCATTGGCAAATAAAAATTAAATGTCAGGAGAATTAAAATGGCTATTTTGATAAATAAAGATACAAAAGTTTTGGTTCAGGGATTGACAGGAAGGGAAGGCACCTTCCATGCCCTTCAATGTATTGAGTATGGGACTAAAATAGTGGCAGGGGTTACTCCTGGGAAAGGAGGAACCACTCATGAGGGGATTCCTGTTTACAATACAGTTAAAGAAGCTGTTGAAAAGGAAGGAGCCAATGCCTCTTTAATATTTGTGCCTCCTAAGTTTGCCGCTGACGCAATAATGGAAGCAGTAGATGCTGATCTGGATCTTGTTGTATGTATAACAGAAGGTATTCCCGTAAGGGATATGATAAAGGTTAGAAGATTTATGGCTGGGAAGAAAACAAGACTTATAGGTCCCAATTGTCCCGGTATAATTTCTCCTGGGAAGTGTAAAATGGGAATTATGCCTGCAAGGATTCATAAAGAGGGAAGTGTAGGTGTTATTAGTAGAAGTGGAACTCTTACCTATGAAGCAGTGGGGCAACTTTCAAGTAGGGGAATTGGACAGAGTACATGTATAGGTATAGGAGGTGATCCCATAATAGGTACAAATTTCATAGATGCCCTTAAGTTGTTTAAAGAGGATGACGAAACAAAGGCCGTTGTTATGATAGGTGAAATTGGTGGTTCTGCGGAAGAAGAGGCTGCAAGGTGGATTGCTGAAAATTTCAATAAGCCGGTGGTGAGTTTTATAGCAGGACAGACTGCACCTCCGGGAAGAAGAATGGGACATGCTGGTGCAATCATTTCTGGTGGAAAAGGAACTGCAGCTGAAAAAATGAAAACATTGAGAGAATATGGTGTGACGGTTGTTGAAAGCCCTGCTGAAATTGGAGAAGCGGTTGAAGGTGTTTTGAAATAAAATTTTAAGTTTAGGATGTTTATGATGGCAGAAACAAAAGAAAAAAAACATGAAATAGTTATTATTGAAAAAAATTGTAAGGGTTGTGAAATTTGTGTTGAATTCTGTCCCACAAATACCCTTGGTATGCACATGGGAAAATGTGTGGTTGTGGATCTTGACAAGTGTATAGGTTGTAAAATGTGTGAAATAAGATGTCCCGACTTTGCCATATTTGTTGACAACCCTTATGCAGAAAACTTTAAAAAAAATAAATAAGTAGAGAATGAAATATGAAAGTAAAAGAATCAAAATTCATTTCTGGAAATGAAGCAGTTGCGTATGGTGCCATAACTGCTGGGTGTAGATTTTTTGCTGGTTATCCAATTTCTCCTTCATCTGAAATTGCTGAGAATATGTCTTATTTGCTACCAAAATATGGCGGAAAGTTTATTCAGATGGAGGATGAAATAGCTTCTATTGGTGCTGCAATAGGTGCATCAATTGCCGGTAAAAAGTCCATGACAGCCACAAGCGGACCTGGTTTTTCCCTTAAACAGGAAAATCTTGGATTTGCCTGCATGGCAGAAATTCCGCTTGTCGTTGTGGATGTTATGAGGGGTGGACCATCTACGGGGGCTCCTACTTCACCGGCACAGGCTGATATTTTGCAGTCAAGGTGGGGGACACATGGGGATCATCCCATTATTGTTATTGCTCCCACCATGGTGCAGGAAATTTTTTTTGAAGTTATAAGGGCCTTTAATCTTGCTGAAAGATTTAGAAATCCTGTTGTACTTCTTATAGATGAAATAAATGGGCATATGAGGGCAAAGGTGGATATTGTGGATGAATCTGAAGTTGAAATATGGCACAGACCAAAACCTGAAAATCCTGTGGGTTGGAAAACCCCCTATAAGAGGAATGAAGAATTGGTGCCCCTTATGCCAGATTTTGGAGATGGGGCAAGATTTAATATAACCGGACTTGACCACAGTGAAACTGGTTTTCCAACTGGTGATCCAAAGGTAAGACAACAACTTCATTATTACTTGAGAGACAAGATAGAGAAAAATAAAGATAAAATGATAAAGAGTGAGTATTTAAATACTGAAGATGCAGAAATAATGGTTATTGCATATGGTTCTACAGCGCGTTCTGCCATGAGGGCAGTTGAGGTGTTGAGAAGTGAAGGGGTTAAGGTTGGACTTTTCAGACCCATAACCCTTTATCCTGTACCTGAGAAGGAAATCTTTGAAGTTTGTGAGAATGTGAAAAAGATTGTGGTTCCTGAGATGAACTTAGGTCAATATGTTCTTGAAGTTGAAAGAATAACAAAGGGTAAAATTCCCATCAGTAAGGTTAATAGAACTGATGGTGAGCCCATTACCCCGGAACAAATTATTGAAGCAATAAAAGATTAATTTAGGAGAAAAAAATGGCCCGTAAAGATATAGATTATTCTAAATATTTGAGATTGGAGTACATCCCTCATATATGGTGTCCTGGATGTGGACATGGTAGTATTATGAAATCCATTATCAGGGCAGTTGATGAACTAAACCTTGACAAGGACAAAACTGTTTTAGTTTCCGGGATAGGTTGTTCTTCAAGAATTGTGGGATATATGGATTTTAATACTCTGCATACCACTCATGGAAGAGCACTTGCCTTTGCTACAGGTATAAAACTGGCTCGTCCTGAATTAAATGTTATTGTGGCAAGCGGTGATGGGGATGCAACGGCAATAGGAGGAAACCACTTTATTCATGCATGTAGAAGAAATATTGATATCACTTTAATTGTGTTTAATAATTTTATTTATGGAATGACCGGGGGGCAATATTCTCCCACTACTCCAGTGGGTTCCTATGCTTCCACTTCTCCTTATGGAAATATTGATCCTTCATTTAACATATGTAGGCTGGCTGAGGCCGCTGGTGCTACATATGTTGCAAGGGCCAATGTCTATTCAATTGCCCAGGCAGATAATTTTATTAAAAAAGGAATTCAAAATAAGGGCTTTTCTGTTATTGAGGTGATAACTCATTGTCCCACATATTATGGTAGGAAGAATAAGTTGAAAACTCCTGCTGACAATTTGAGATGGCAAAAGGAGGTTTCCGTTTCCATCCATAGGGCTAAGAAAATGACACCAGAGGAACTTGAAGGAAAAATTATAACTGGAGAATTTGTCAATAAAAGTGAAGAGGAATATACTGAAAAATATGAAAGACTGATTATTGAAAAGGCTCAGGGTAAAATTTAATTATTTGGAGGATTGAAGTGATTGAAAGATATGAAATAAGATTTGCTGGAAGTGGTGGGCAGGGTATCATCACTGCAGGTATAATCCTTGGAGAGGCTGCAGCCATTTATGATGAAAAATTTGCGGTTCAAACTCAGTCCTATGGACCTGAGGCAAGGGGTGGAGCGAGTAAATCTGAAGTAATTATAGCAGATGTTCCAATAAGTTATCCTAAGGCAACTCATCCCGATTTGCTCGTTGCTTTGAATCAGGAATCATTTGATAAATATTCAAAGGATGTTAAAGAAGGTGGAATTGTTATTGTAGATTCAGATTATGTTAAGGTTCCTGAAGAAGTTGAAAAGAAGTTTAAAATATATCACATACCTATAATTGAGACTGCAAGAAATGAAATCGGAAAAATATTTGTTGTAAATATAATCTTTTTAGGTGCAGTTCAGGAAATTACGGGTATTGTATCCCATGATGGACTTGAGAAGGCAATTTTAAACAGGGTTCCAAAAGGTACTGAAGAATTAAATATGAAAGCATATGAAGCTGGAATAAGACTTGCAAAAGAAGTAAAATAAAGAGGAGTTGTGATATGGAAAAAACGCTTGCTATTATAAAGCCTGATTGTGTGAAAGGTGGAAATATTGGAAAAGTTATTTCTATGATAGAAGAAAAGGGTTTGAAAATTGTTGCAGTTAAAATGGTGGAACTAAGTCGGAAAGAAGCTGAAGGCTTTTACTATGTTCATAAAGATAAACCATTTTTTGAGTCTCTTATCTCCTTTATGACTGAAGGACCGGTGGTGCTTATGGCGCTTTCGGGAGAAAATGCAATTTCAAGATGGAGAGAAATAATGGGTGCAACGGATCCTGCCAAGGCTGAAGATGGAACTATAAGGAAATCAATGGGAACAAATATAGAGAGAAATTGTGTACATGGTTCCGATAGTCCTGAAAGTGCAAAGTTTGAAGTAAATTATTTTTTTAGTTCTCTTGAAATCTTTGAATAGGTTTTTTTCATGGGTTTATCTGAGTTTTTTTCAAATTTTAAAGAAAGGCAGAAACTCAGGAAAGTTGAAAAACTAACCTCAAAACTCTGTGAAAAGTACAATCAAGATTATGAAAGGTACGCTGCTGCAGATGAGTTATTTGAAATTGGAACATATGATGCTCTATATGGACTTTTAAAAAGGTTTACTTCCCATGTACCAAATGTTGAGCAAGATGATAAAGAGAAGAGATATGTTCTAAGTCTTCTCTATAAAAAGGGGGAGGATGTTTTGCCTCCCCTTATAGATTTTATAAAAAGTGAAGATGAAATAGTTTACCCCCTTCAACTGTTGAAGAAAATCCTTGGAAAAGAAGAAACTTTAAAGGTTTTAAAGGAACTTGTAGAAAATTTTTCTGCCGAATATGATAGGGATCCTTCAAAGAAAATAGAAGTGATTAAGGAATTGAGCACTTATAAATCTCCTGAAGTGGGTAAACTTATATTTCCCTTTTTGGATGATCCAAATGACGATGTGGTCTTAGCCACAATAGATGCCTTTAAGGAGATTTTTTTAGATCTTGATGAAGAAGATAGAGAGAAAATAAGGGAAAAACTTTTAAATATCTTTCTTTCAGATGAAGAGAAGCCAAGAGTTGAAAGGAAGATTCTGGACTTTTTCATGGATTTAAAACTGAAGGTTACCGGGTTTAAAAAGAGTGTGGCTGAAAAACTTGAAAAACCATATTATCTTGACAAGAAGGGGCATATTAAAAAACTTGGAATGAAATAGCATCCAGAATTTTACCTCTGATTTCTTCAAATCCTGGATTTTCAAAATTTAAGTTGATTTTTTCTCCTTTTAATTCTTTTACGGGATTAATTAATCTTACAGAGTTTATTAAATAAAGACCGTCAATTTCCCCTAATATTTCTTTACTTATAGTTTTTTCTTCAACGATTTTTTCCCTTAGCAGAAAATTCCTCATTATACCGTTAAGACATCCAACTTTAAGTGGAGGAGTAAAATACTTCTGAGCCTTTTCAAAAAGAAGATTCCCTATTGAAAATTCAACAGCCTCTTTTTTTCTTAAAATAAGTGCAATATCACAGTTATTGTAAAGAGCCTTTTTGAGAGATAGGTGGTATGCTAAAAAATTTCCAGATTTTAAAAGGGGGTTGACATTTAATGGGTAATCCCAGTTGAACATAAAGGCGCTTAAAGGAGAATTCTCTTTACTGAACGGGGGCGAAAATTTTAGTATCAAAAGTATTGAATTGTAATGTATGTAAAGTGAGATTCTTATTACCCCATCGATAATTTGATGTCTTTTTATAAATTTCAAAAGGATATCTTCTATGGAATTTATGGAAATATCCATATCTAAAATTTCAATTCCCCTTTTAAGTCTTTTCATGTGTTCCTTAAAGAAATAAATATTTCCTCCTTTAAGTTTCACTGTCTCAAATAGTGAAAAACCATATAAAAAAGAAGGAGATTCATAATCAAATTCAATTTTCTCCCTTTTAAAAAATCTGTTTGGTTTAAATAAATAAAATTCCTTTATATCCATAATACTCCTTTAGTGGTTCAAAAAAACTTTTCGTTTTTAATAAAATTTCTTTATATTCCTCTTCTGGATCTGATTCAAAAACTATTCCTCCACCGGCATGGTAGGTTATTTCCTTCTCATCAATCAGGGCTGTTCTAATGGCTATGTTGAAGGTAAAATTTCCATCTGGATAGATAATTCCACATATCCCGGTGTAGATGTTTCTGCTGAATTCCTCAAAGGTTTCAATTAGTTCTATACTTCTTGGCTTTGGACTTCCAGTTATTGAACCACCGGGAAAGGTTGCAAATATGATTTTACTAAAATCCGTTTTCTCATTTAATTTTCCACATATGTGGGAATAGGTGTGGTATATGGTTTTAAATGAAACGATTTTTCTATGCCCCACAACCTTTACACTTCCAGGGATTGATATTTTTGAAAGGTCATTTCTTAAGAGATCCACAACCATGGAAAGCTCTGAGTTTTCCTTTTTGCTTTTTAGAAGTTTTTCAAGATTTTTTTTGTTTTCGGACCTATCTCTGGTTCTTTTTACGCTTCCCTTAATTGGAAAAGTGTGGAGATATTTATTTCTCCTTATTAGAAAACATTCTGGTGAGTGGGATATAATTTCAAAGGGTAGGAAATTATTAAAATTGAAATATATTGAATAGGGAAAGGGATGACTCTGTTGTAGGAAATTAAAAAATTTTTTTCCGTCAAATCCCAAAAACCTTTTGACACTAAATTTTGTGGAGTAGTTTATGACGTATACATCCCCTTCCTCTATTTTTTTCTTTAATTCTTTGATATTTGAAATTAGTTTTTCCCTTGGGGTGTTAATTTTTACCTTTAGTGGTAAATTTTTATGGAAAATATTTTTCCCCTCAATTTTTTCTTTCTTTGGGTTTTTTTTATCTTTAAATTCCAGAAAGACAAATAGGGGGATCATTTTATCCGCTTTGGCGGGTATTTTTAGGTCTGGTTCTACGATTTTATGAAAATTAAAGGAAATATATCCACAAAAAATAGATTTATTTTCATTTAAAAAAAAGAAGGGATTTTTATAGTATCTCAATTTTTCCCATTTACCTTCAAAATTGTATTTTAGTAGTTCACCACTCTGTTTTAAAATATATGCGTTGATGGGATTTACTAAATGTAGTTCCTCATACCAACCTTTACCCTTTAATATTACTTCTGCCATTTTTATAAGAGATTTAGAAAATTTCTATAAATTATATCTCCATCTTCGCTTAAAAAACTTTCAGGATGAAATTGAATCCCAAAAATTGGAAAATAGTTGTGTTTTATCCCCATAATTACATTTCTTTTATCCCATGCAATAGCAGTGAAGTTTTTGGGGACTTCTATAAAACCCAATGAATGATAGAGCGCTCCTTTAAAGGGATTCTTCATTTCCATAAATAAAAAGTGGTCTGCGTGGTATATATCTGTTTTTTTGCCATGCATTGGAGGGGATAATTTTTTTATTTTACCTCCTTCAAAACTCAAGATAATTTGCATTCCAAGGCAGATTCCAAGTATTGGTATTTTTCCCCATGCCCTTTCAACCATTTTAATGCTTATTTTCGCATCTTCTGGTTTTCCGGGACCAGGAGAGATCAAAAGGGCATTTATTTCATTTAAGTCTTCCGTTTTTCTTGAAATTAAAACTTTTGCTCCCAGTTTTTCAAAAATTGATGATATTAAATATGTAAAGGAATCGTAGTTATCTATTAGTAAAATTTTCTGCATGGAAAAGGTTCTTAAAAAAGTTAAATTTAATTATAGGGGATATTTGAGATATTTCCAGTGTTATAGTTGAGATAGATTGTCAAATCCACTCCATTTAATTTTTCGTCTAAATTTAGGTCGCCGCATAAAGGATATTTACACTCTCCTTCTCCCTCTGAAAGATTTCCTGCTAAGAAATTGGCAAAAATGATTGTATCAGTCATGTCTACATTTCCATCATTGTTAATATCACCATGTTTTACATTGGGTTCAGGGTCCTCACAGTCAACAATGCCATCGCCATCGGAGTCGGTATTGTCTCCCTGAAAATCCACAGTTAATTTATAATCACCCTTTTTCTCATTTCCACTTGAATCCACATAGGTATCAGCAACAATATAATAGGTTCCTGGAGAAATGTGGTAAGAAAAAGTGGAGTCATCTCTAATGAGACAATCTGAAGAGGATTCTCCATTTAGCAGGTGAATGTCTATGTCCGTTGTTGAAGAATCTTCAACTGATACTGTTATCGTGCCTGAACAGTTTACTGAAAATTTGTAGATAACTTCAGGACCACTTTCATTGGTGGAATTTGCACAAGAGTAGTAATTTAATTGATCTGAATGGGAATAAAAGGTTGAGTAATTGTGGGTGAAGGGAAAGGATGAAATTATAAATGGATTTTCAAAAGTGCCACAGTTATCAGATGATACATCTATAGTTATTGTGTAATTTCCGCTATATATGGTACCGGAGGAATTTACCCAGGTGTCAGCCACAATGTAGTAAGTCCCCGGCTGTGCATTGTCATAGGTGGCTGTGGTGTCTCCCCTTGCCACACAGGAATCCTGAGATAGTTCAGTTAAGATGTGCGGATCTACATCCACTCCAGATCCATCACTTACACTTACAAGAATATTTCCAACAAAATTTAGATCCAGTTTGTAATATATTTCTGGTCCTGATTCATCTGTACCTGGAGCACAGGAATAGGTGTTAAAGTTGTATTCACCAGAAGCGGTTGAATTGCTATCCTGGTAGGGAAGATTATCTATTATAATTGGATCCGAATAACTTCCAGTTCCATTTTTGTGATATCCAGCCATATTGTCATATCTTATGGGTGTATATCCATCTGGATCAGATGAATAGTAGGTGTATTCCACACACCAACTTCCACCATGGGATTCCACACAGTTTACGCTTCCATCCGGATTCCTTCTCACAAAGAGTCTAATGTGGCTTCCGGGATCGTTATAGGCATCTCCTGGGAGAAGTTGAGATGGAGAAATTTCGTGAGATACAGAAGAAAAGGTCGAAGTTCCATATTTTTGGCTTGTTTTCCAGCATCTTGATACAAATCCAGAGCAGTCTACTCCTACAGCACAATCACTACCACCACCGGTGCAGTTGTTGTCTCCTGCAAATTCGCAATTCTCTATCCCCTGTAAAAATCCTTCGATACTACTAAATCCACCCCATTTATAGGGAACTTTGTCCTGGCTGCCCACATCAACCCAGGATGGTGTTGAGACAGTTTTTCCTCCACAGTATGTTCCTGAAGTTATATTGCAGGAAGATGCATACCAATTTAAGTTTGCATAACTGTATGCAATTGAAAGGGATTCATCCCTGTAAACTGGAGGATTTTCCATGGGAATCTGACTTTTTGACTTAAATCTTGGAATAAAATCTCTAAAGTGATAACTCTCTTCGAAGTTTTTTGAAAGATCAATATAGCCATTTGTTATGTTGCTTAATTTATAAATCGAAAGTTTACCCATTTCTGGTATTAGGATGATCATTTCTTCCTGGTTTAAGGGTAAAATATCTTGATTTACAAGGGCGTACTTTATGTAAGGAAGTTTTATAAGATTAAGGATTTTTCCATACTTTGATATTTTTAATATATAGTAATCATTTTTAATTGGATTTGTCCTTATGAGTGAGGTTACCTTTAAATATACGTTGTTTCTGTTGTCTTTTCCTATAAATGTGGCACTGTTTAAATTTGTTAAAGGGGTGGGAATTTCAAATTTCTGGCTAAATCCGTTTTCATCTGAAATGGAAATGTATATTTTTCCCTCTTTTTCGAGTTTGATGAAGTAGAAAGAACCTTTTGTGTATATACCACCTTTTACCTTTAATAATTTTCCATTTTCTGAAAATAAAAAACTTTTTTCGGATCCAGTAATTGCCCAGATTCCATTCTGGGTTGGGAAAATTTTGATGAATAGGTCATTTTTTATTGCTGGAAGGTTAAAACTTCTGAAACTTTTTCCATTTAAAATAAAAATTTTTTTGCCCTTTAGTATATAAAGTTTTTCATCTTTCAGGTAAAAATCGGTGAAAAATTTTAAATTTTCGGGTAAAGACCTGAGTATTTCAATATCTCTACCCAGTTCAACTATCTTTCCATTTACCCTATCTCCAATTAATATTCTTCCACACAGTTTTTTTATTCCTGAAGGTCCTATGTAATCAGAATTGGAGATAAAAATTCCAACATCTTTTCTTTCTTTTCCCCAATTTATGGATAGGGTACGTTTTAAATTAGTGGGGAAGAGAAATTGTAGACCTGTAAATATTATTAAGAAAATCGCAAATATTACTTTTCTTGTTGTCATTTTTTGTCTTTAAAGAATGGTTTGATTAAATCAATTGGTACTGGAAATATGATGGTGGTATTTTTTTCTGAACCAATTTCAAGAAGTGTCTGTAGATACCTAAGTTGTAAGGCTATATCATTTTTACCCAAAACCTCTGCTGCCTCAGATAACTTTTTGGAGGCCTGAAGTTCTCCATCTGCATGGATGATCTTTGCCCTTTTTTCCCTCTCTGCCTCTGCCTGTCTTGCCATTGCTCTTTGCATTTCCTGAGGAAGATCTACAGATTTTACCTCTACCTTTGAAACCTTGACACCCCATGGGTCGGTATCTTTATCCAATATGCTTTGAAGTCTCTGGTTTAATGTTTCTCTTTTGGTTAAAAGGTCATCCAGTTCATATTCGCCAAGTACGGATCTCAGATGTGTTTGGGCAAGTTGTTGTGTGGCGTAATAATAATTTGCCACTGCAACCACTGCCTTTGTGGGGTCAAGGACCCTATAGTAGACAACGGCATTGACTTTTACCGATACATTGTCCTTTGTTATGACATCCTGTGGGGGAACATCGAGAGTTACAACTCTCAAATCAACTCTTACAACCCTATCTATTATTGGAAATACGATTATTAGACCGGGTCCTTTTGGCTCGGGAAGAACCTTACCAAGTCTAAAAATAACTGCCCTTTCATATTCTTTTATAACCTTGATGCAGTTTAAGAGAAATATTATGAGAATAAAGATTACTATTGAAGTAAAACTAAAAAATTCTGCCATTTTAATCCTCCAGTTTTTTTACTTTTAATAAAAAGCCGTCAACTTCAACGACTTTTATTTTACTATTTTTTTCTATTTTCTCTCCATTTTCTGAAATGGCATCCCAATATTCTCCACTTATAAAAACCTTTCCCTGAGGGGAAAGATCTACCACGACCTCTCCTGTTTGTTCAAGTAGTGCCTCTTTACCAGTGACTGGTTTTTTCTGCATAATTTTAATCACAAGTCTTGTGATTAAAAGCATTATTATTGCCACGGGAAGGGCTATACCCAATATAATGGACGTTTTTATTCCAAGGGTTCCATCAGGGGATTTAACGAGAATGAAAAAACCTATTAACATGGAAATTATACCTCCAATTCCCAGTGCACCAAATCCCTGTACTTTTATTTCGCCTATGAAAAAGAATATTGCAAGAATTATGAGAATCACTCCTATGTAGTTTATTGGGAGAAAGGAAAAACCTAAAAGGGCAAGGGAAAGACATATTGCCCCCACAACTCCCGGAAGAATAAATCCGGGATGATTAAATTCAAAGAAGAGTCCCAGAATTCCTATGAGTCCCAAAATTGCAGCAAGATTTGGATTGGATATGGTATAGAGAAATTTTTCCCTCAGACTCATTTCTTTATAAATTATTCTTTCACCCTTTGTTTTTAAAATGTGTTCCTTTTTTCCTATTTTTATCTTTTCCCCATCCAATTTTTTCAGGAGTTCCTCTTCTGAATTACAAATAAAGTCAATTAAATTTAACTTAAGGGCTTCATTTGCCGTGTAGGAACTATTTTTTTCAATTGCGTCAATTGCAGCCTTTACATTTCTTCCCCTGAGGGTAACCACTGCCTTCATATAGGCTGTAATATCTTTTTCAATTTTTTCCATCAGGATGGATTTCTTGCCATTTTCCCCTATGGGGATGCCTCCAATGGCAAGCAGGGGATGAGCAGCACCGGTATTTGTGCCTTCACACATTACTGCCACATGGGCAGATTGAAGTATAAAAAATCCTGCACTTGCAGCCGAAGAGCCAGATGGATAAACATATACTATTACCGGGATTTTTGAGTTTAATATTTCCCCTATAATCTTTTTCATGGCAAAACCATATCCGCCGGGTGTATTCATCTCAATAAGTAGGGCACTGTAGTGATTGTTGTTTGCCTCTTTAATTGAATCTGATACAAAATTTGCAGTTATGCTGCCAATGGGACCATCTATTTTTATCTTCAAAATATTTGAGGAAATAAAAATAGACTGAAGAAAAATTAAAAATAGCAAAAAAATGTTTTTTTTCATTTTTACATCATTCTCGTCTTTTTTAAGATGATTTCCTTTAAAAACTCTTTTAATTCTTCATTTTTTCTGTCAAGGGGAATTATCTTATTTAAAATTTCAAGGGCTTTTTCATAGTTTTGTTCTGCTGCAAGTTTCTTTGCCTTTTCAAATTCATCTTTAATGTAAATTTCTTGATTTTTGGCTTCTTCTACCATACTTTTAAGGGTTTTGATTTCTTCAAAGTTGGGAAAAATGTTTAAGTTTTTGTTTAAAATTATTTCCGCCTCCTGTATTCTATTTTCCTCAATTAAATTTGAAATTAATTCCCTTTGTTGTTTTATATACTGTTTTTGAAGAATAGTTATGAGAGAAGTCAGGGATTCCTCTTCAAATTTTTTTCTTAGTTCTTTGGCTTTAACTATTGCTTCAAGAAGATTGCCCTCCTGTTCCAGTTTGTTGATTTCTTCAAGCGTAGATAAAAACAGTTCCTTTTCATATTTTTCCTTTTCAGTTTTTATTTTGAGATAGTTTGTATATAAAAATGTTTGCCCGGGATTTTCATCCATTAGTTCTCTAATGATTGCAAGAGCCTTTTCATATTCCCCTTTATCTGCAAGTTTTATGGCATTTTCAATTTTGTTCTGGCTGAGTATTTTACTATTTTCTTCAAGTAGAGAAAGTTTTAAGTGTTCAAGTTGATGCTCAAGAATAGAAATTTGTGGATCTTCTGGGTAAGCTTCCTTTAGCAGATTAAATGTTTCTTGGGCCTTTTTAATTTCCTTTGATTTGATTAATTCATTTAATTCTTTAATTGATTTTTCCCTTTCAATGAGATTTTCTACATTTATCAATTCTTCTTCAAATGAAGATGTTTCCGGGTATTTTTCAAGAAGTACAATTAGGTATTTTTTGGCCTGTTCATATTGTTTTGATTTTTCAAGGAGTTTTACAATTTGAAGTTGTTCACTGATAAATTTTTCCCTTTTCCTTTCCTCTTCATATTTTAACTTTTTCTCCATCAATTCATTGTAGATATTTATAAGGAGTTCATTGTCTTTATACTTTTTTAAATTTTCTCTTATTAAAACTATGGCATCAGTGAATAGCCCCTGGGCTGCAAGGTCTTTACTGTTTTTTATAACCTGTTTTACCTTCTTATCCTCAATTTTTGAAAGGATCCTCTTCTTTAGTACATTAAATTCATTCAGGTCTTTGAATTTTTCTTCAATATCTTCAAGAACTCTTTCTGCTTCTGAGAGTTTTGTCTTTTCAATGAGCATTTCTATTTGTTCACCGAAACTTTTTAGCTCTTCAATTTTTTCCCTTTTGCTTAATTCCCTTTTTAACTTTAAAAGTTTTTTAGAGTTGGGATCAAGTTTTAAAAGTGTTTCTATTTCCATTTTAGCCAGTTCGTAATTTTCTTCTTTGATTAAATTTTCCACATCACTTAAATGTTTTTCAAATAGAACTTTTTTGTCATATTTCTTTTTTAAGTTTTTGACAAATTCAAAGTATTCCTGAAAGGAAATTTCATTTTTAAACAATACACTGTTTACCTTTAAAATTGAATATACGGTTTTTATCTTTCCTTCACTTAAAAGATTCTCACAGTACTCTTTAAGGGATTCAAAATCTTTAAACATTTGGGTTGTATCATCTTTTATTGCTGAACTTTTGCTCTTTTCTTCATCTGAAAGTTTTTTGTAAAGTTTTTTTAACTCCTCAGAAACATGGGACATTGAGGGATATCTTTCAGATGGATCCTTACTTAACATTTTGAGAATTAATTGGTTTAATTCCTGTGGGCAATCCTCTGTGAGTTTTATGGGAGGAAAGGGATCAGCCTTTAAAATTGCCTTTATGGTTGAGTTTATATCTGATCCCAGAAATGGTTTTAAACCAGTCACAAGTTCATATAAAATAACTCCTACTGAATATTGATCTGCTGCACCGGTTAATTTTTGCCCCATAATTTGTTCGGGAGCCATATATCCCAATGAGCCGAGTAGCACTCCAGATTGGGTTAGAGTGCTATTTAGTACAAATGCAACTCCAAAGTCTAAGATTTTGACGGTACCATCCTCACATAAAAATATGTTTGCAGGTTTAATATCTCTGTGAATAACATTGTTTTCATGGGCAAAATTAAGACCTTCAGAAATTTGGATTCCAATATCTATAATTTTTGTAAAGGAAAGTTTCATTTTTTCTTTAATTATTTTTTTTAAGTCCTTGCCCTTTAAAAATTCCATTACAATATATGGGATGTTGTCTTCTTCTCCAAAATCATAGATGACTATTATTTGGGGGTGGTGTAGTGCTCCTGCTGCCTTTGCTTCTCTGTAAAATCTCTTTCTGAGATCGGGATCATTTATAACCTCTTTACTCATTGTTTTGATTGCCACATGGCGTTCAAGAAGGGGATCAAATGCCTTATAAATTATTCCCATAGCCCCCTTTCCAAGGATTCCTTCGATTTTATATTTCCCAATCTTTTCCATATTATTTCCTGCGGTCTTATACTCACAACTATTATATAATATTTTTTCCCTTTTTAAAAGTAATTGATTTGATATGAAGCCCCCCTTGGTGGGGGCTTTTATTTGATGTGCCACTAACTGGTGGGCGTTTCAATGGCAGGTGATAGCATTTACGCTATCAATCCTTCCGACTTTAATAGGAGGTCAAATTTATTTTATACCAAAAATGGCAAAAAGAGGTAGTGATTTTTATCACAATTTTGATTTAATTTAATATTTCTATTATAACAAAAGGATTTTTCTCAAGAGAAGTCCTCAAGACAATGTTTTCTTTTTTCCAATCAGGTCTTAAGTTTTTGTCTTCAAGGATTAGTTTAAATCTATACACACATAGATTTTTTTTATTTCTTATTTTTTCAAGTTGATATGAGAAACCATCTGGAAGGGATACATCCAATATTTTGAAGGGCCTATTGTAATAGATATAAAAAATAAAAATATGGGGGTTGTTCTCCTTTAAAATTGATAGGGATACCCCTCCAGGCTTTACTTTAACCTGGGGAATCACTTCGTAGAAATATGAAATGTTCTTTTCTACGGGATTTTCAGATTTAAAAGATATGGTTATATTACCCTCTTTATATCCAAGAGGGGGCTTTTTATTAAAGAAAATTAAAATTGAATATAGTCTATTCTTTTTATCGTAACTGATTTTGTATGCAAGATATGGATTGTCAAGTTTTATTTCTTTTATACCTTTTATTTTGTCGGAAAAAATTTTAACATTTACAATTTCATTCTGATTTTTATATTGGGATTGAAGAAATTTTCCAAGGTCTATTCCCAATGGATCTACTAAATAGTCAACAGTTACATAACCTTCTATCATTAAGGAATAATCTGGATTTTGGGGGTCATCGCTTTTTAGGAATATTCCATCTTTGAACTTTCCAAATTTGTCTTCGATATTTACTGTAATTGTTATATCTACTGATTCTCCAGGGTCTAAAACCTTTTTGGATAAGATGTGATTTGTGCAACTACATGTATTAATGACCTTCTCTATGTGGAGTGGGGAATTGCCTTTATTGATGATAGTGAAGGTGTGGGTTATTTCTTTAAGTTTCGAATTTATTTTACCAACGTTATATATTGGATTTTCACAGAAGATGACCGGATTTTCAAAATTTGTGGAAAATAAAAAAATTATGCTCGAAATTGTAAAAATTAAAAAAAATGAGACTTTTTTCAATTTTATCCCCCATATTTTGTTTAACATTAAATTATAAAACATTTTTTTTAAAGTTTGCTATAATTTATTTATGGGAGTTTATTATGGAACCCATAAAAGATAGGGATTTACTTGAATCATATAATGAAGATGCTCTTGGCTATAGGGGAAATCCTGAGGGGTTATTTAGACCTTCTTTGGCAAAAGAGGTTGTTGAAATTGTAAGTTGGGCGTTTAAAGAAGGAAAGTGCTTAACTCCTACTGCTTTGAGATCCTCTACTACTGGAAGTTGTGTGGCAGAAAGGGGCTTTCTAATATCTTCTGAGAGAATGGATAAGATAGTTGATATTGATGAGAAGAATAAAATTGCAATAGTAGAACCTGGGGTAAATTTGGGAGAATTAAAAAATATTCTAAAGGAAGAGGGAATTTTTTTTCCTCCCGACCCAACAAGTGAACAAGAGTGTACAGTAGGAGGGTGTGTTGCGACAAATGCTTCTGGAGCGAGAACTTTAAAATATGGTCCCTTTAGAAACTGGGTACTTGGTATAGAGGTTGTTTTACCCAATGGAAAAAAAATTTTCCTGGATCGTAAGGTAAGTGAGAAAAATTGTGCTGGGTTTTTTGGCTTTCAAAATCCCATTGATTTTTTTATTGGTTCTGAGGGTACGCTTGGTTTTATAAGTCTCATAGAACTTAAGGGGATAAATTTTCCACACCAATTTAATGCGATGTTTATACCTTTTAAAGATGAAAAAGATGCCTTAAATTTTTGTGTAAAAATCAGAGAGGAAAAAATCGATGTAAGATGTCTTGAGTATTTTGATAAGGAGTGTATCTCCCTTTTGAAAAAAGGGAGAGATGATTTTAATATGGGGGAATATTGTGTAGTTTTTCTTGAGTATGAATTTACAGAAGAGGATGATAAACTTGAATTCTGGCTTGATTTTCTTGAGAAAAATGGGGCTCTGGTTGATGATATAATGTTTGCAGATTCAGACAAGAAAAAAAATGAATTAAAGGATTTTAGACATTTTATTCCCTCTACTTTGAATGAAATTTCTGGGAAATATGTGAAATTTGGAGGTGGAAAAATTTCAACAGATTGGGCCGTTTTTTATGAAAAATTGCCGGAAAGTATTGATTTTTTCAGAAAATTATGTAGGGATAACGGATTGAATGAGGTATATTGTTTTGGGCATGTGGGAAATGGACATCCCCACTTCAATATAATAACGAAAGATGAAAATGAGAAGAAAGTGGCCCTTAATGTGGTGGATCTGATTTGTGATTATGTATGTGAATTGGGGGGAACAATTACTGCTGAGCATGGTATTGGAAAGGTTAAGAAAAGGTATTTAAAATTTTACTATGACCCCATTTCTTTTTCGTGGATGGCGAATTTTAAAAAATTTCTAGATCCCAGATTAATTTTTTCACCTGGAAATATTTTTGATTTTGACTGATTGGATGTAAACAATGAAAAACGAGTTAATAAAAAAGATAAAAAGTGATTTAACAATAATATTTATAATACTACTATTTTTGTTTTCAGTTTTTTTCCTGCTTTTTAGTCCCAATGGCTATCTTGCATATAGAAGAGTTAAAGAAAAATATGAAATGGAGGTAAAGAGAAGAGATATTCTTAAAAGAAAAAGGGATATGGAAAAAATGAAAGTTGAAAAGTTAAAGAAGGATCCGGATGCAATGAGGGAAGAAATAGAAAAAAGATACAACGTCCTGCCTGAAGATGGGAAATACATAATAATTAAATTAAAGGATAAAAATAAGGGAAAAAATTAGGAGCGAACTTCTCTTTTCTGATTTTTAAAACTACTTTTCAATCTTTTTATTTCCTTTAAAAAGTAAATTGAATCTTTAAATACTTTGACTTTGCTTTTTTTACTTTCTCTATCCTTCCATGAAATGGGAATTTCAGCTATTTTATAACCATGTCTTTCTGATAAAATTAACAATTCGGTATCAAAAAACCAATAGTTGTCCTTCACCATAGGAATAATTTCATCTTTTATTTTTTGTGTTATTCCTTTAAATCCACATTGTCCATCATGGAAATGTACTTTAAACAGAAATCTTATTATTTTATTATAACCCCTTGAGATAATTTCTCTGAAAAAGGTCCTTTCAGCTACCTTTGAATTTTTAAGTAGTCTTGAACCAATTGCTACATCATAATTATCCCTTAAAAGGGCTTTAACCATATCACTAATATAAGTGGGAGGAGTTGAAAGGTCTGAATCAGTATATATGTAGATTTTACTTTCAAAATCGGTCCAGATTTTTCTCAATATATGTCCCCGACCCTTCTGGGGAGAGTAGTAATAACTGACGTTTTCAAGTGATTTGGAGAGTTCCTTTCCTATTATAGGGGTTCTGTCTGTAGATGCATTATCCCCTATTACAATTTCCCATTTATATTCTCTTAAATTTTCATTACAGAATTCGTGAAGTTTTTCAACAGAACTTTTTAAAATTTCTTCTTCGTTATAACAGGGGATAACGATTAGAATGTCTCTCATGTGGATCAGGCTCTACTTATATATTCACCAGTTTGGGTGTTTACTTTGATTATATCACCTTCATTTATGAATTGTGGAACTTGAATTATAACACCGGTTTCCAATTTTGCAGGTTTGTTTACATTCGAAACAGTTGCATTTTTTAATCCAGGTTCGGTTTCAATTACTTCAAGTTCCACAACGATGGGAAGTTCTACACTTACGGGTTCGCCGTTATAGTAATTTACTGAAATTTCAATATCTGGTTTTAGAAAGTTTACACTATCTCCTAATAGATCCTTTGGAAGAGAAATTTGCTCATAATTTTCCATGTTCATAAAATAGTAGGTATCTCCATCCTGATAGAGGTATTGCATTTCCCTTTGCTCCAGAGATGCTTTTTCTACTTTGTCATCGGAAGAAAATCTTTTGTCTATCATTCTCCCGCTTTGAAGATTTTTTAGTTTTGTCTGGACCAGTGCCTGACCCTTTCCCGGTGTCAGATGAGTGAATGAATGTACATAATAGAGATCACCGTCAATTTCAAGTATCATACCCTTTCTTATTTCAGTTGCTTTAATTTTCATCTTTTTCCTCCTTATAGCCTTTTGTGTAATTTTTGTATTCCTTATTATATATGTATCTTAGGTCCTCAATTGATTTTGTATCTTTATTTTCAAAATAAAATTGAAATGTCTTACCAATTGCGTATGTACCGGCAGTTGCCACGGCAATGTTCAAAATTTTTCCAGCATTTGGAAAAATTTCTGCCAGCAATTTAAATAGTTTTTTAAATATATAACCGCCTGTAATTGTAGTGATAATTTCCTTTATTTTGCCAATGGTTATTTCTTCTCCATAAACTTTTGCAATTTCGAGTACAAGGGCTATTTGTAATCCCAAAAGTGGATAGAAATCTTCTATTGGAAGTGGCAGGGATATTATTGATATTGCGTTTAAAATAGCTTTTTTTATGCATTTATTGGAAAGTTTCTCTCTCAATTCAGGAATTTCACGGGCTAAGAAAAATATTAACTGAGAATTTTGGTTTATTAAAAGTGAGAACAATTTTCTTATATTTTTGTCATATCTTGCTGAAATTGGAATTACATTGGTTCCTAAAATTTTCTCTGCTTTTGCAACTTTTAAATATAATTCATCCCTTTTGATATTGTCAATTTTGTTTAAAACAACAATGACATTTTCTTTTATTTCTTTTAAGAATTGATAGAATTTTAGAGATTCATCTGTTATTTCATAGTTTATGTTAAATACAAGTATTATTGTTGAAGAATCCTCTGCAAGTTCCTTTATCCTTTCACAATTTGACAAGTTATAAAAATCTTTAAAACCGGGAGTATCCGTTATTTTGAAAATTTTTTCAATAAATTCCTCATTTAGTTTTAAATCTTTCATTAACTGTTTACTTATTCCCATTAAAGCTCTGGCAAGGGTAGTTTTGCCCACATTAGGTGGACCAACAATTAGAATTGAAGGGGTTTCATCATTTAAAATTGAACTATATTCTTCCCTTAGAATGTCAACTATTCTTTTTAAATTGGAAGAACTGTCGCTCAATTCTTTACTTATTTTTTTCAGCGTATTCTTTTTTTCTAATGGTAATTTCTCAATGGCTTTTTTTAGGATTTTCAGATATACATCAGATGTATTTTCCATCTGTATTCCCCCTTAAGATTTTGGGTTTATTCTCTTTATTCCATTCATATAAGGAATTAATACTTCAGGTATGGTAATTGAACCATCCTCATTCTGAAAATTTTCCACGATTGCCACCCATGTCCTTCCAATTGCAAGTCCAGATCCATTTAATGTGTGGAGAAATTTAGCCTTTCCACCCTCTTTTGGCTTATATTTAATGGATGATCTTCTTGCCTGGAAATCCTTAAAATTACTGCAGGAAGAGATCTCTACATATTTATTCCTACCAGGCATCCATACTTCAATATCGTAGGTTTTGGATGAGGAGAAACCCAGATCTCCAGTACAGAGGGAAACTACTCTATAGGGAAGCCCCAATAGTTGTAGTATTTTTTCCGCATCATTTGTTAACTTTTCAAGTTCTTCCATTGAGTCCTCTGGTTTTACGAATTTTAAAAGTTCAACTTTGTTGAATTGGTGTTGTCTGATAAGTCCCCTTGTCTCCTTTCCCCATGATCCTGCTTCACTTCTAAAACATGGAGTATATGCAACATACTTTATGGGCAGGTCTTCCTCTTTTAAGGTTTCTTTCCTGTGGATGTTAGTTACTGGAACTTCAGCAGTTGGTATAAGGTAATATGGAAAATCTTTAATTTTAAATAGGTCTTCCTCAAATTTTGGAAGGTTTCCCGTTCCATATAGGGACTGGGCATTTACCATGAAGGGGGGTAATACTTCCTTGTATCCATGTTCTCTTGTGTGAATATCTAACATAAAATTTATCAATGCCCTTTCAAGGAGGGCACCATAACCTTTATAAAGCGCAAATTTGGATCCAGTAATTTTACTGGCTCTTTCAAAGTCTAAAATATCATTTACTTTCCCCAGTTCAACGTGGTCAAGAGGGGTAAAATTAAATTTTCTTGGAGTGCCCCACTTACGTATTTCCACATTTTCACTTTCATCTCTTCCTATAGGAGTGGAATCATCTGGAATATTTGGAATGCTGAGCAGGAAAAATTTTAATTCCTCTTCGATTTTTTCTAAATCTTTTTCCAAAAGTTTTATTTTTTCTCCCACCTTTTTCATCTCTGAAATTTTTTCACTTACATCAATACCCTTTTTCTTAAGAATGGGAATCTCCTTTGAAACTTTGTTTCTCAGGGAACGTAGGGATTCTATTTCCTCTAAAAATTTTTTTCTTTCATTGTCGAGGAACTTATATTTTTCTATATCAAGTTTAAACCCTCTTGTTGAAAGTTTTTCCGATACAAAAGAAAGATTGTTCTTTAAAAGTTGGTTGTCTAACATAAAGCCCTTTCCTGCATGATTTATTTTTTCCAAATTTAATTTCTCATTTTAGAAAAAAAATGTTAAAAATACAATATTATACTTATAAAACTTTATCTGGTATAATAAATTAATTATGGGAATAGAGTATTTTATTTCAACTGATATAGGAAAAGAGAGAGAAAAAAATGAGGACAGTATTGCTGCCCTTGTTTTAAATGCTGAAATTGACGGTAAGAGCAGGTATATCGGATTTTTTGCAGTATCTGATGGCATGGGTGGACACAATGCAGGGGAGATAGCCTCCCTGACAGCTATTAAAGAGATAGTCTCCTATGTAAATAGGAATTATTACAATAAATTGTTTGATAGAAAATATTTTGAATTACCTGAAAGAGTTTATAATTACCATTTTTCCAAAAAGCCTGAAAAGAAAATGTTAACAAATCCATCTAATATTCTTGAGAGAGCCATTAAAAGGGCAAATGAAAGAATTATAGATCTTTCAAGACAAAATCCCGCTTTTTTTGGGATGGGTGCAACTGCAATTTGTGCCATAGTGGAGGATAATCTGGTTACGGTTGCCAATGTAGGGGATAGTAGATTTTATTTGATTAATGAGGATGGAATTAAATTGATATCTATTGATCATACAATAGTAAATCAGATGATTAAACTTGGAAGCATAACGGTTGATGAAGCTAAAAACCATCCCGGAAAAAATTTTTTGTATAAAAGTTTGGGGGCTGAGGAATTCGTAAGTCCAGATATCTTTCAACTTGAAGTCAAAAGGGGCGATGTTTTATTATTGTGTTCTGACGGTTTGACAAATATGGTAAATGAAAATATGATTAATGATATAGTAAAGAGGTCGAGATCCCTCAGGATGGCTGTAAAGAAGTTGATATCTGAAGCAAATAAGAATGGTGGAAAGGACAATATTTCAGTTATACTGGTAAAAATTATTTAGTAGAGATGTGGTTATGAAAGAGTGTGATAAAATGGATATATTTTTCAGGGAGAGAAATATTTCCTGGAGAAGATATTCTTTAAAGGTTGGACAGATTGTAAAAGGGAATAGGGGGAAGTATGAGGTGATCAGAAAACTTGGTGGTGGCGGAATGGGATATGTGTATCTTGCCAAAAATCTGGAAGGCAATCAAGAGTTGTGTGCCATTAAAGAAATTATAGATTATTATTCAGATCCTGAAGAAAAGGATAGGATAGCCAGGGAATTCAGGAGAGAAGCGAAATTACTTCAAAATTTAAATTTCAGAAGTATCCCAAAAATTTATGATTCCTTTGAAGAAGATGATTTTTACTATATTGTAATGGAATATGTTAAAGGGCTTGATTTGCATAGAATAATGACCCTTTTGAACAAACCCTTTTCCGAGCCACGTGTGATAAAATTGATGGTTCAGGTGTGTGATGTTTTGCACTATTTACACACACAGAGGCCACCTGTTATATATAGAGATTTAAAACCTTCAAATATAATGGTTACGGAAAATGATAGAATCTATCTTGTGGATTTTGGTATAGCAAGATTTCTCTCTTCAAATTTAACTAATCTGACCACAGTTGGAACCTCTGGTTATGCTCCTCCTGAGTTATACAAGCAACACCTTGAACCGGCAAGTGATTTGTATTCACTCGGGGCGACAATTTTTTATTTGTTGACCAATGTTTCTCCACAAAAACTTCCCATTGCCATCTTCAATTTTGAAAAGCATCCATATCCTCGGGAATATAATTCTAAAATAACCCCGGAAATGGAAAAATTGATTATAAAGTGTGTTGAGATGCTTCCTCAAAATAGATTTTCTTCTGCTCGCGCTGTTAAAAAGGAATTGGAAAAGATCTGGAAAAAATATTATAGAGATCATGTTTTTGAGAATGATTTATTGACTATTGTGAAAACCATTGATGAAAGTGGGGAAGCAAAGGCTCTTGTGGAAAATCCTCTGGAGAGTGAAAATGTAATTAAACATCATTTTAAAGAACTTGTGAAGGAAGTTGAAGAGAATTTGGATGAATTTTTGCCAAATGAAGAGTTTATAGAAAAAAGGGGAAAGGAAAAGGTTAGTTATTATTGTAGTAAATGCATGTTTCCCATTTCTGAAAATGATTTAATATGTCCCAACTGTGGAGCACGTCAACCAAATTCTCCTTTTATAAAAATACCCCGTGCTACATTGAAGTTAAAAGATAGCAATGTTTTTTTCAATATTGTAAAAGAAATTACAACAATTGGGAGAAAGGATGAAGAGAAAAGATATTTCCCCGATATAGATTTAAGCGAATACGACAAGGGACGTCATGTTTCCAGATTGCATGCAAGGATTATAAAGTTAAATGAGGATTTTTATATTGAAGATTTAAAGAGTAAAAACAAAGTGGTTGTTAATAATAAGTATGTTTTACAGCATGGAGTTACCTATAAATTAAAGGATGGGGATATAGTTAAAATAGGTAAATTGGAATTTATTTTTAAAAAATGAGAGTTGGAGGAAAAAAATGAAAAAATTGTTAATTCAGGCTGTTTGTCCTCACTGTGAAAAAAGTTTAAATGAAGGGGAGTGGATAGGTCTAATTATTGAAGTGGAAGGAAAGGGAAGAGGTGAAATTAAATTATCTGCTTATTTTGGAGATTATTCAGTTATTCTTCCCTATCCGATAGAGGAGGGAAAGATTGCAAATTTTTATTGTCCCCATTGTGGTGAAAATTTGAATACCGAAAATAAGTGTTCCCTTTGTGGAGCCCCTCTTTTTAGACTTAAAATAAAGACCGGTGGTTATGTGGATGCATGTACCAGAAAAGGGTGTAAGGGACATGCCATAGGTGGTTTTGGAGATGTGGATGAGTTGATGCTCCTTGTAAACAGATTGATAAATTCTCCTTTTCTTTAATTCATGGATAAAAGAGAAAAATATATTTTCCTATCTTTTTTCTTTCTTTTTTTTTTAGGTGAGGTATGTTTCCACTTATATTATGGTAGTTTCGTGAAGTTTTCTGGCAATGAAAAGAGAAATCCATATTACAGAAGGGCCTGGAGAGAGTATGTAAAGTCCTTTCCTCCCAAAAAAAAGAATGTTTTTAGAATTTTATTTATTTCAAACAGTCAGGGATATGGAAAGGAATTTGATGCGGATTGTATTATTTCCTCCCGGATGGAAAATTTTTTAAATGAATCTGGAAAGGGAAAATTTGAAGTGCTAAATCTATCAGTAGGTGGAGGACAGGCCCCCGAATTTCTATTTCTTGTGGGAATTTCTAAAAAATTAAATCCAGATTTATTATTTTTTTCCCTTTCCCCTGCGAATTTTGGAAGTAAAGTAATCAATAAAAGGTTGAGGGATTTTACTTCAGATGCCCCGCTTGAATTGTATGAAGATGTTCCTTCAACTTTTTTTCCTGAAGGTTTTAAAAATAAATATGTGGATACGGAATTTTGCTTGAGTTCTTTTTTCTACAATAATTTTAAATCTTATCCCATTTCCAGTCTAATCCTGGACGGATTGGGGATGAAATTTCACAAATTTAAAAGATTTTTTAATCCATCTCTTCAAAATAGGTGGATATTTTCAAAAAAGAGAAGGGGAATTAAAGAAAGAAAAAGGGAAGAAATTGTAATTATCAGGAGACTTCTGAAAAAAAGTGAGGATATAGATGTGAAGATGTTAAAGGATTTTGTTTATTGCGTGAAAAAATATAAAATTCCTGCAATTTTTCTGGTACAGCCAGTTAGAAAAAAAGGATATGAAGAGTATAAGAAATATTTTGAGAAATTTGATGCAATTTTGAGTAAGTATAGTTCCCCATCTTTTGTGTATATAGATTTTTCAAGAAAAATAGATGACAAATTCTTTTTTGACAATGTTCACCTGACTAAGGCTGGGCACAGGGTGGTTGGAAAAAGATTTTCTGAGATTGTTTTGAATTGGTTGAAATTGGATTTGAAAAAAAAGTTTTATGTGTTAAAATAAAAAGTTCGATGCTTGAAACTTTTTCATATTTCCTTTAATCTTTAACAGGTCAAGGGTTTAAATTTTTTGGAGGGAGCAAAGAAAATGAAGAGAAGAAATATCATTTTTATTTTTCTATATCTGCTTTTATTTTCAACTCTTTTTGCCTTTAAAACCATTTCTCTTAAGGACTGTGTGAAAATTGCCATTGAGAAAAATCCGAGAATTAAGGCTGCCAGATATCAACTTGAAGCAGCAAAAAAGCAAAAGAAAGAAGCCTTTTCATTTTATTTACCCCATTTAAACTTTTCTGAAACGTATACAAATGGAAACAATCCGGTTTATGTATTTAGTACACTACTTCAGCAACAAAAATTTGGTGTTCAAAATTTTGATATAAATGAATTAAACCAACCCGATCCGGTGAATAATTTTAAAAGTAGCATCACCTTATATCAGTCCATCTGGCAGGGTGGAAAGGTGAGGGCAGCAAATAAAATGGCTGAACTAAACAAACAAATAAAGGAAAAGGAATTGGAAGGCACGTATCAGCATCTTCTCTTTTTGGTTGCTTCTGATTATTTTATGATACAACTTGCAGAGGAGAATTTAAAGACAGCCCAACTTGCCCTAAAGTCTGCTGAATCCAATTTGAAGAAAATGAGAAATATGTTTGAACAGGGCATGATTGTTAAATCTGATCTTTTAAGAATGAATGTTTACGTTGCGGATGTCAAAAGGCAACTTTTAGATGCTGAGAATAAGGAAAGGTTAAGTAAAGAAAAGTTAAATGTGGATCTTTCCATGGCAATAGGATCTGATTTTGAGATAGCAGATAAGTTGAAAAAAATGGAGGTTAAACTGCCATCAGGTGGATTTTTTGAAGAAGCAGCCCTTAAGAATAGACCTGAAATTTTGAGTATGAAAAGAGCCATTAGAATTGCAGAAAATAAGTTAAAGCAAGCAAAAGGTGATAATTACCCCTCATTGGGATTTTTTTCAACCCTTGAATATAATAAAGGAACAAATGGGGGAAATGGGGGAAATTATATCCTCGGGGTTGCCATGACCTATAAGTTGTTTGATGGCTTTTATAGGGGATCAAAGATTGCTGAAGAAAGGGCGAATCTTGAGAAATATAGATCCCAGTATGAGGAATTAAAAAATAACATTTTACTACAGGTTAAAGATGCCTATTTAAAGATGAGGACGGCACATCAACAATATGAAGTTGCTTTTGAAGCGGTCAAGCAGGCGGAGGAGAGTTTGAGAATAGTTAAAAATAGATATGAAGTTGGACTTGCAACGGTGACTGACCTGTTAAATGCTGAAACTTCTTTAACGGCAGCAAGGACCAATTTAAGTATGGCCACATATAATTACAACATATCGTATTTAAATCTTGAATTGGCTGCCGGAATATTGAATGAAAATAGCCCCATTTTTAAATAAATGGATATTTGGAGGGATATGATGAGGAAAGAAAAAATTTATTTTACCTTTATAGTTTTGGTTCTTTCAATAATTTTGGGTGGTTGCTCAAGTAAAATTGAACCGGGAAATTTAAAATTAAAGAGGAAAAATCTTGGTTTTGTAAATACCATTTCCATTAAAAAGGTTAAAAGAACAAAGTTTTATGAGACAACGGGAAGTGTAATTGCGAGAATTTCCTCTAATATTTCTGGAAAAGTTATGGGGAGGGTGAAGAAAATATATTTTAAAGAGGGTGATACCTTTAAAAAAGGAGATCTATTAATTGCAATAGATGACAGGGATTTTCAGTCCAAATTACAACAGGCAAAAGCCGCTTACAGTGAGGCTAAAAACGCCCTAAAAGAGATTGAAAAGGGTATTGAGGCTGCAAAATTTGGAGTTGAGGCAGCCAAAGCCCAGAAGAAATTGGCGGATGTCACTTATAAGAGATTTAAAGCCCTTTATAAAAAAGAATCCGTCAGCAAACAGGAATTCGATGAAGTCGAGGCAAAGTGGAGGGCTGCGGTAGCAGGTCTTGGTCAGGCGGAGGCTACCCTTGCTTCGCTTAAGGCTAAAAAACTTCAGGTTCTTGACAAAATTAAACAGGCAAAAAGTGCAATTTTTGAGGCCAACTCATATATTGATTATTCCAGAATAAGGGCTCCTTATGATGGAAGGGTGCTTAAAAAATTTATTGATGTTGGTTCAACTGCTATGCCGGGAATGATGCTATTACAGATAGAAAAGATAGGGGATTATCAATTGCTTGCCACTATAGATGAATCGATACTTCATAAAATTAAATTGGGGAATCTGGTGAAGGTTCGCATAGACTCAACGGGATATGAGGGAGAAGGGAAGATAGATGAAATTATTCCCTCGGTTGACCCTTTAAGCCGTACAGCCCAGATAAAAATAGGACTTGGTGCCAATGATAAGTTGTATCCTGGTTTGTTTGGGAAGGTATATGTTCCCCTTGGTGAAGAGGAAGGAATATGGATTCCTGAAAAGTGCTTGATACATAGAGGAGAACTTGAGGGAGTGTATACAGTAGATAGTGGAGATATTGTTCACTGGCGAATAGTTAAGACCGGAAGATATTTAGATGGTGAAGTTGAAATTTTGAGTGGATTAATACCCGGAGATATGATAGTTTCTTCCGATTTTAATAGAATAATAGATGGTGCAATAGTGGAGGTGAGAAGATGACCCGCATAGGGATTGCAGGAAGAATAGGCGGTTTTTTTATGGAGTCAAAGTTGACTCCCATTATTATTGCCGCACTTATTTTACTTGGAATTTTTGCCATTTATAATACTCCCAGGGAAGAGGACCCCCAGATTCAGGTTCCCATGATTGATATAATTGTACCATATCCCGGTGCCACGGCAAAGGATGTGGAGACAAAGGTTGCTACAGTTCTTGAAAGAAAGATGTGGGAGATTCCCGGTGTGGAATATGTGTATTCAACGTCAATGCCAGGAATGGCTCTAATTACCGTTAGATTTTATGTGAATGAGGATGAGGAAAGAAGTTTAGTAAAGTTGTACAACAAAATGATGTATAACATGAACCTTATGCCAAAAGGGGCAATGTTTCCACTTGTTCGAAGTAGATCCATAGATGATGTTCCAATTCTTGCACTTACTCTTTGGAGTAAAGATTTGGGAAGTTATGAATTGAGGAGAATCGCAGCAGAGGTCAGGAATAAAATAAAGTCAATTAACAACATTTCCATGGTTGATCTATATGGCGGGGAACCGAGAAAATTGAGGATTATTTTGGACCCCAAAAAAGTTGCTGCATATCACCTTTCTCTTATGCAGATTACCGGCTATTTAATGCAGCAAAACTTTGCACTTACCTCTGGGAAATTTGAAAAGTTAAATAGGGAAATTGTGGTAAAGACCGGTCCCTTTATTTCTTCAAAAAGGGATCTTGAGAACTTAATAGTTGGAATTTATAGAGGAAATCCCATATATTTGAGAAATGTTGCTGAAATTAAAGATGGTCCACAGGAGCCATCGAACTATGTCTTTATTGGGCTTGGCCCAGAATACTCCAAGAAGGGGATGAAAAAGGCTGATCCAAAGAGATATGAGTATCCCGCAGTTACCCTTGGAGTTTCAAAGAGGAAGGGTTCAGATGCCTTTAAAATAGCAAATAAGGTAATTGAAAAGGTTAATGAGTTAAAGGGGATAATAATACCAGATAATGTAAATGTGACAGTGACGAGAAATTATGGAGACACAGCAAATGAGAAGGTAAATGAATTAATACTCCACCTTATCTGGTCCATAATAATCGTTGTTCTTGTTGTTTTCTTTACAATGGGGATTAGAACTGCCTTTATTGTATTTATATCTGTTCCCTGTACCTTTGCCATAACACTTTTTATATATTACCTTCATGGGTATACCTTAAACAGGGTTACACTTTTTGCCCTTATCTTTGTTACTGGTATAGTTGTTGATGACTCAATTATAATTGTTGAGAATATTTTTAGACACTTCAGTATGCAAAAACTTCCCAAAAGAGATGCAGCAATAACTGCGATCTCTGAGGTGGGGAATCCCACTATTCTTGCAACTTTTACTGTTATTGTTTCACTCTTACCCATGGCTTTTGTAAGGGGACTTATGGGACCTTATATGAGGCCCATGCCAGTGGGGGCATCAGTTGCCGTTTTATTTTCACTTTTTATAGCATTAAGTGCAACTCCCTGGCTTTCTTTCCATATATTAAAATATGGAGAAGAAGAGGAACCATATGACCTTTATAAGACAAGAACCTATAAAATTTATGATAAATATTTAAGGCCCATGCTCTTAAGTGCTTCTAAGAGATTGACATTTTTGGCTGTTGTGGTCATTTTACTTTTAGCATCAGCGTCCATGTTTCTATTTAAGGCTGTTATAGTTAAGATGCTTCCATTTGATAACAAAAGTGAATTTCAGGTGATTATTGATATGCCAGAGGGTACCACTCTTGAAAGGACACTTCAGGTGGCTCAGGATATGGGTGAATATTTGAGAACTGTATCTGAGGTTACGGATTATGAAATTTATGCGGGAATTGCCGCCCCATATAATTTTAATGGACTTGTAAGACATTATTATTTGAGGAGAGGGTCAAACATTGCTGATATTCAGGTTAATCTTGTGAATAAGCATGAGAGAGAGGACCAGAGTCATGATATAGCAAAGAGGGTAAGGCCTTTTCTCCATAAAATAGGTGAGAAGTATGGTGCAAGGGTTAAGGTGGTGGAGGTTCCACCTGGACCACCGGTATTATCTACCCTTGTAGCAGAGGTGTATGGTCCAAATCAGGAGGCAAGAATAAGCATTGCCAAAAAATTATTAAATATTTTTGACCACACAGATGGGGTTGTGGATACTGATTGGTTTGTTGAGGACCCTCAGGTTAAATATGAATTTCTGGTGGACAGAGAAAAAGCCATCCAGAATGGAGTATCTGTGAGCGAGGTTGTTAAAACACTGAGGATGGCTTTAAATGGTATGGATGTGGGGTTTGCCCATATCCCCGATGAGGCAGAACCAGTTGGAATAAATGTTAGATTAAAAAGGAGTGAGCGTTCAGGGGTTGATGCCCTCAGGAATGTATATGTCCTGTCAAAATTGGGGCGTGAAGTTCCTTTGAGGGAACTTATTAAAGTAAAAAAGGAAACAATAGAGAAGTCAATTTATCATAAAAATTTGAAACCAGTTGTATATGTAGTTGGAGAAGTTTCTGGGAAAGAAGAGAGTCCAATTTATGCTATATTGAAAATGAATAAGAAGATTGATAAAATAAAGTTGCCAGATGGTGGCAGTATAGAAAAGTGGTATACACAACAACCCTGGGATGATTCAAAAGTCACCATGAAATGGGATGGAGAGTGGCAGATTACATATGAGGTGTTTAGAGATCTGGGGCTGTCCTTTGGTGCTGTTTTGGTATTAATGTACATCTTGGTGCTTGGTTGGTTTCATAAACTTCCAGTTCCACTTATCCAGATGATATCTATTCCTCTCTCTTTAATAGGTATTGTGATTGCCCATATGATAGTGGGTGCTGAATTTACTGCGACATCTATGATAGGAATGATAGCCCTTGCGGGAATAGTGGTGAGAAACTCCGTCTTACTTATAGATTTTGTGGAACTTCGACTTGCCCAGGGGATGGATTTAAAGCAGGCCATTATTGAATCAGGTGCTGTAAGGTTTAGGCCCATAGCCTTGACATCGGCTGCAGTTATAACCGGTGCCTTTGTTATAGTTCTTGATCCCATATTTAAGGGACTTGCACTTTCCCTTATGGGTGGTGGAATTGTTTCTACAATGTTGACACTTGTGGTTATTCCTGTGGTATACTATATGGTTTATAAAAATAAATATAAATAAGAGGAGATTTAAGGGGAATGAATGTTGAAAGATATTTGAGACTTGCTGGTGGTATTGCTATAGTTGTTTCACTTTTACTTTCAGAATATGTAAGTGAAAAGTGGATATATTTTACATATTTTGTGGGGCTTAATTTGATACAATCAGCATTTACCGATTGGTGCCCCTTTAAGTCTATTTTGAAATTAATGGATGTAAAGGAGTGTAATTGATGAAGGAAATCAAGATATATTTTGCCAGGTCCCTTGAGGATTTTGTTATCAAATCGGTTAAAAGGATAGGTATTAAAAATTTCATGCTTCTGTCAGGTATGTCAGGTTTTAGTCCCGAAAAGAATTTCCCAATGTATGGTTCTTCTACTGAAATGGAATACAATGTGTCACTTTTGCTTATCTATGGTGATGGTGGGTTGGTGGAAAAGATAAAAGAAGCACTTCTTGAATTTAATGGTGAGTGTGAAATAAGGCCGTGTATAAAAATGGTTGTGAGTGATGTGGAGGAGTTGATATAGATGAATGATGTAGTTACATTTGTGATTTTTTTTATTCTATGGATATTGCTTCAAAAATATATATTACCGGGAGTTGGGGTTTCCACATGAATGTCTGGTACCTGTGATCTCCGTGATAGAGATGAAAAAGAAAAATAAAGGGAGGTAATGGATATGCCACTTTATGAGTATAAATGTTTAAAATGTGGTGAAAAATTTGAATTGCTAAGAAGGATAAATGATGACGATTCAAATGTAAAGTGTCCAAAATGTGGTTCTTCTGAAGTAAAGAGGGAAGTAAGTGGTTTTGCAAGTATAGGGGGAAGTTCTTCATCTGGTGTTTCCTGCGGAAGTGGAAGGTTTTCCTGAGCTTTTTAGATTTTTAGGTGGGGAGTTTCCCCACCTTAATCTGGTGATTATATGAAGGAAATCAAGTTCAAAATAGTCCCCGATTGTGGGCTTTCTCTTTATGAACAGATAAAAAATCAGATTATATCCTCCCTATATACAGGGAAGATAAAGGAAGGAGATAGGCTCCCCTCCATCAGGAAACTTGCTGGTGAAGCCAATGTAAATGTAAAGACCATTTCGAGGGTTTACTCGAAACTTGCTCAGGAGAATTATCTTGAGATTATAAGAGGGAAAGGGGTTTTTATAAAGAAAAGGACCAGCGAAGAATTTGATGAACTTAGAAGAAATGCTCTTTTGAATCTTTTTGAAAAGGCCATAAAAAAAGCCTCACTTCTTGGACTTTCTCCAAAGAAATTTGGTGAACTTTTCAATAAATTTGTCGGGAATGAGGATGTCTCTCCTTTAAAGTGTATTCTGGTTGATGATGAGGAAGAACTTTTGGCCTTTTCCAATGAAGTAGAAAGGAAAGTTAATGTAAAAATATATAAAATTTTACTTGAGGAAATAGATAAATATCTTGTCCCTGAAAATGACGAAATAAAAGACTTTAAATATGTTTTAACGACAAGTTGGCATATTGAGCAGGTATCTAAATATGCGTTGCCGCTCAAAAAAAGAGTTATGGAGATAAAGCCCAATCCAACTATATATAACGAAATAGTTTCCCTTTTAAAAGTTAAAAATGTTGGCGTTATAGTCAGGGATATGAAGACTCTTCACACATCCTTTGATGTCTTTATGAATATTTTTTATCCGTCAACTGAGAATAAGTTTATAATTACCCCTATTTCCAATAAAAGACTTATAAATGAGATAATAGAATTTTCTGATACGGTTTTTTCTTCTCCCTATTGTTGGGAAGAAGTGAGGAGAATAATGCCAGCACATAAAGATTTGAGAAGATTTGAAGATCTAATTTCAGAAAAATTCATTGAACATTTAAGACTTCTCCAGATTTTTGAATGAAAAAACTTCCAAAAGTAGAAAGACATATCCATTTTGAAGGTTCACTTTTTTCCCTCACTGGGAAAAGAAAAGTAAATTCCTTTTCTAAATTCCTTGAGGTTTTTAAGGAAATCTGTTTTAAGATTAAAAGTGAAAAGGATTTTTTATTTTTAGGGGATGAATTTTTTTCCTATCTAAAGGATGAGAATATAGTTTATGCTGAGTTTTTTCTCTCTTTACCTGTTTGGATGAAGTTTGGTTTTGATATCTTTAAAATACTTGAAAATATAAATCTTTCAGGGGAGAAATACACAAATTTTCTGAAGTATGGCATTGTAATTGATGGAGTGAGGCAGTTTCACCCCGCCTATATGTATAAGTTGGTATTTAATATGGAAAAGTTTAAAGAATTGAATGTTGTGGGATTTGGGATGGGGGGAAATGAAAACTGTTGTAATTTAGATAGATTTTATGATTTTTTCCAGATAGCCAGGCGAAAAGGGTTTTTGATAAATGTTCATATAGGCGAAGTTGTAAGGGGTAGAAAGGCCTTTTACGACCTTTTTTTAGTAAGACCAGATAGGGTTGGCCATCTTTTAGATGTAAATCTTTTTAATGATTTTATTGTTGAGAACAATGTGGTTGTGGATTTTTTAATTTCAAGCAATTTAAAGACCGGAGTTGTAGAAAAGGGAGAAACACATCCTTCTTTGTATGTGGGGGAATATGTTAATTTTCTTATAAATTCTGATGATCCAGCAATATTTAATACAACGTTAACCAGAGAATATGAGATATATCTGGATGAAGGAGGAGATCCAGTGAAATTGGCAAAAAATCTTATGAGAGAAATAAAAAATATTAGTGCTTTTTCTGAAGATAAAAAGAGAAATTACCTTAAGGAAATAGTAACTTTTTTCAATTTAGAATGAGGGGAATATCCCCCCACTTGTTAATCCAATGAAAGGATTAATGTCTATATTTTTCCAGATATTTGGGCTTAAATAGTTTTTTAGGCAGCGAAAAAATTGCCTGATACAAGGTTTCTGTGCCGTTTAACATGTTTGAGAAGGAAGCAGATTGAGAGTCATTTATTAAATATCCATTTGTATTGTTTGATGCGGCAAAGGAAGAATTGTCATCTCCCATGGGTGTGGGAGAAAACATGGATGATGAACTTCCTCTATTTCTGTTTCTTGAAGGGGAGTAAAGTTTGTAGAGCCCTGAACCGCTTTTATCAATAAAATAAAGAACGAATTTTGGGGGAAGCCCCAGTGAAGGATTTCCATAATAGGTCCATACTTCTGTGGGATAGTGTACACTTGGTAAAGGATTCCTTGAAACAGAAGCAGGTTTTCCGAGGATTAGAAAAATTCTACCTCTATCTGTTAACCATCCAGGTCTAACTCCTTTAATGGAAAAGTACTTTTGTACATACAAAAAGTTGAGTTCATAGGCCTTTTTATATTCATTCTCAGGTGTTTTGGGATTTAGGTCTCTGCACTTCCAGAAATCCTTTATAAAACTATCTCTTTCACTATTATTTTTTAGTTTTAAAAAGGTTTTTCTCTCTTTCTTCGTTGAAATCCAGTAAACCATTCTGTAAAAATCCTGATATTTTTTATCCAGGTTTTTAACCTTTTTCAAATATCTTTTTTCCACTTTATCGTATTTACCAGAAAGTGCAAAATTGGATAGAAAAAGGGTAATTAAGAAAAGAAGGAAGAATTTAAGTTTCATTTTTTACCTTCTCCTTTTATAGTTATTTGTTCTGTTACCTCCTCCATGACTGGAAGACCTGACAGAGGAATTTCTTCTCTGGGGGTATGATGAGTGAAAAGAATGATAACTATTTCTACTTCTAAAATTTCCAGAACCGCTGTGATATGAGGAGTTTCTTCTGGGAATGCTATAACTTTGATGATGAGTACTTATTGAATTTGACAAATGATCTCTCCTTCTTATTGTATAGGATGGAGAGTAATTTCCATTGGGTCTGTGATAAGTATTTGAAGAAAAGTTTCTTCTTCTATCATTGGGAATTGTGTAATTTCTGCTTCCACCACTATTTATGTGGGGAATATTTTCTCTACTTTTTCTTATGTTATTATTACCGCCTCTACTTCCCTCATTTCTGTGGAAACCATATGGATTTGTGGGACGAGAAGAATTATCTCTTTCATTTGAACCATAGTGGTTCCTTTGGTTATTTCCATAATTGCTATTTCTGCGAGTTCTATTATTTGAATAGTGATTTCTGGATCTATTTTTCAAATCTCTGCCTCTTGAAATGTCAGCAGAAATGGCATTATTTCTTATATTATTTCTTCTATTGATTTCACTTCTTCCATTAAAGGGAGTTAAAGGGAAATTTGTAGATGAATTTCTTCCCCTTGAAATGTGGTCTCTTATTGGATTTAAAGAGTAATTCCCTCTTCTGATATTGGAAGAATTTCCATACCCCCCATGTCCAGGTTGAACTGGCTTGATTTTCAATCTGGTTCTTACAATTCTCTCTCTGGTAAACATCTTTTTTACCATGGAGGGATCTGAATTATAGATTCTTGCAGATCTTGAAACCACTGGTCTGTGTGAACCCTCTATAACAGAATTTTTTCTAACAATTGGCCTTCCATGCCTGAAATCGTCAATATTTACTATGGTTGCTGCGTTTCTTACATGTAGATTTGTTAAGTTGTAGTAGTTAATATTTGTGTAGTTATTTATAATATTAATATTTCTGTTCCATCCACAGTCATAGCAATAGTAATCTCCAGGCCCAAGGGGAACCCATCCAATGTAATTATCCCAGATACTGAATCTCACAAGGCCGGGGGACCAGAAGGATATACTCCAATGTCTTCCGGGAGTCCAGACCCATCCATATCCTACAGAGAAAAACCATCTGCCATAATGGTAGGGAAGCCATCCCCATGGTTCATAGGAAATCCAGGTCCATCCCCAGGGTTCACAATATCTCCAATATCCATATCTATAAGGTGCCCATTCTACATCATATATTGCAGGGATCCAGCAATATCCATAATCATTTAAAAAAACCCATCTTCCATAGTGGTCTAAATCATAAATTCCAACATAAATGTTGGTTTCAGGTATGTATCTTCGAGATTGGGAATAGGTATATCTTGAGTCCCTCCTATCGCTCCAGAAGTCAAAGTCATCTAATTTTAAAGAATATAATTTTGAATAATTGCTTCCCCCATTTGAGATATATAATCCCCTGTGACTCTTTATTTTTTTATCAATAAATTCATTTTTAAAGTAGGCTCTACCATCTCTTACAAAGATTTTGAGGGTTCCATTTCTATAGATATCTATCCTTACATTTGAGGGAGTCCTTACCAATATGTTTCC